>JBOGJF010000339.1:0-4767 GCA_050747785.1 Vicinamibacteria bacterium | reverse complement strand
ACCGTCGTTATGGTCTTCTCGGCCAATTCGGGATGTCGGAGGAGGACGCTATGTCTGCCGGTAGGCACTTTGAGCTTACCTATTGGCGTTTGTCCGGCAGGGCGCCCATCGATGAAGACATCGGCCCAGGGTCGAACCACGATCTGCAGGTACCCAAAATCGTCGAAGGAATATTTTCGTATTACCGTGGTGTTGGGTGAGATCGTGACCCTATCGGTGATCACTCCGGCAAAATCACGATTGGACAGAGTGACCGTGTGCTCTCCGGCAGACAATTGGATATTACCCAGCGGCGTCTCTCCCTGCACCCTTCCATCTATGACGACCTCGGCCCAGGGCTGGACGATGACGAGCAAAAACCCGAATCCGACCGGTTGGGACGAACTCCCGTCACCTCGAATCGTGCGCTCGCTTGATGGTGGTCTCCCCTCCGCGGCTCGAAACTGCATGTCGGGGCGCGCTCCGCGACCGACCGGCGAAGCGGTGCGTTCCGTGCCTTCATGGTGAGGCGGTGTTGCCGATAGGAACTCCTCTATGACGCTTGGAGCCATGAGGCTGGCGAGGGGAAGCGTCTCAATCCCAAGGGACGGGGTTGCCGGAGCCTGCACGGGCGGCAAGTCCGACCACGGTTCAAAGCTCGCGGCGGCAAACTCG
The DNA here is from genome assembly GCA_050747785.1 of Vicinamibacteria bacterium. Lineage (GTDB taxonomy): Bacteria > Acidobacteriota > Vicinamibacteria > Marinacidobacterales > DATDRI01 > CBDANW01. Next base: position 4,113 of record JBOGJF010000339.1, on the reverse strand, counting down.
CCCAGGACGAAGAAGTAGACCAAGAAGGCGATAAGACCGACGGCAGCAACAGTAGCCGCGGTGTAACCTAGGACGTTAGATCGTCTTGATGAGGGTAATCGTTTGGGCCGAGGGTAACCCCTCGCCTTCCCATTTCCATATCCGGCTCTCGTGGTGGCTCCTGAACCCAGCCGCACATTCCCTTGGGGGCTTTGCCTCCGCGCCAGATCGATCTTGAAGAAGCTCGTTAACATGAGGGCTTCCGTATCCTTCGAGATCGTAATCTTGGGGATGTTCGCAATCCCTTCTTCGACGACAAAAGTCGCGTCCACCCAGTCCAGAAGCTTGGGAAGAGCGTCTTCTCCCTCGATGGATCCGGCTTGCGCGTGAAGCACCCTCCCGTCCCTGAAAAAGAGTGCTGCACTCTCCCCCTGACGCTCCAGAACCAACGTGGCCGTCCTCCTGCTTGTCCCCAGAAGCTGGACCAGATCGGAGAGGCTAACGCTTCCCAGTCTTCCGAAAATCCGGCTGTCTACGCTTGAGCTCATGACCTCACTCCGAATCCCATGATGGTGGAAGTATTCATCACCGTTAAAGGCGGGGCGTCGCTCGGCCGGCGAGACTATTAGCCGTCGGGCGGACGTCCACAGAGTCCCCGGATGAGGGAGAGAAACCCCGAGATACCAACACGAGTGATTCGCCCGATTTTGAAATTTTCGCTGCAGGGTGGAGCAGCGTGGGTCATTCTATGCAGGGTAATCGTGAGTTGTCAAGCATTAGGGGGCATTCTCGGTCCCGCCACCGATGCCGGAGACGTCAGCGGCCGTCGGGGGAGCAGGCGCCGCCGAGAAAGCAAACCAGCGCGATACCGATGACTCTTTGCAAGCTTAGACGTCTGCGGAGTAGATTCACGACTCGGAGAGCTATGGTTTCTCAGGCGACCGATGGAAGTCAACGCCCGGCCAAGTCCTGCTAATATTGCAGCGTGGAGGGATCGGCAAGCTGCTGAAAAAAACGGGTCAGCCTGCGCGAGGAGCCTTCAGCTGTCGCGTAGTGCGAAGCACGGAGCGACGGAGCCGCGGAAGGCGCCGTCGTCTGTCGGCCGTCAAAATCCGTGGTTGCTCGGGCCGGAGCTCGCCAGACGGCGGTGGGGTCCCCGCGGCACTAATACAGACTATTGACGAGAGGAGAACGCAATGCCGATGGACGGTCCATTGCCCACGCTTCCGCTTTCCGAATGGGTCGAAACGAAAACCACGCTTCACATCTTGACCCAGATCGTGGGGAAGATTCGACTCGGGCTCACCCCGAAGCTCAATCACTGGTGGCACGCGCCTCTCTATGTCACGGCCCGTGGCTTGACGACCAGCGCCATCCCGTACGGCAACACTTCTTTCGACATGGAGCTCGACCTCACCGACCATCAGCTCGTGATCCGGTCGAGCGATGGTGAGCTCCGCAAGGTGAAGCTCGAGAACCACACCATCGCGCAGTTCTATCGCGAGCTCTTCTTCTCTCTGGGGAGCCTCGGCATCGATGCCCCGATCCTGGCGAAGCCGTTCGATCCGTCTAAGGTCAAGAGCGCGGAGCCCTTCGCGAGCGACGAAACCCACGCCACCTACGACGGCAGCGACGCCCATCGTTTCTGGCGGGTTCTCGTATCGGTGGATGGCGTCTTCAAGAAGTTCCGCGCGCGCTTCATCGGGAAGTGCAGTCCGGTTCATTTCTTCTGGCACAGCTTCGATCTCGCCGTCACGCGCTTTTCGGGACGGCCCGCTCCGGTGAACGAGAACGCCGATCCGGTCACCAAGGAAGCCTATTCACATGAAGTGATCAGCGCCGGCTTCTGGCCCGGCGACGACTATGTCCCGGAGCCGGCGTTCTACAGCTACGTTCATCCGGCGCCCGACGGCCTCGCCGACCAAAAGCTCCGGCCGGAGGCCGCCCGGTGGGAGACCCAGGACGGCGGCGCGATGGCGCTTTATCGCTACGAGGATTTCCGCACCGCCCGGGACCCCGAAGCCGACCTTCTGGACTTCATGCAGAGCGCCTATGAGGCGGGCGCCAAGCTCTCCCAATGGCCTCGAGAGGCGCTCGAACGGAAACGGTGATCGGCGCGGCATCGCACAGCAAATAGAATCGACCGGCGCACGAAGCCGTTATAATGCCTCCGTGAAGCGGATCCTTCCAACGCTCCTGCTTTGCGCCATGGCGGGCGCCTGCGCCGGTCGGCGCCCACGACCCACTGCTCCCCCGAGCGCGCCCGCCCCACCCCCCGCTCCCGGGACGATTCAAGAGGGGCTCGCGTCCTGGTATGGCCTCGACGAAGCCGGGCGTCCCACCGCCAGCGGAGAGACAATGGATCCCGGGGCGTTTACCGCCGCGCACCTCACGTTCCCGTTTGGCACGCTCCTACGCGTCACAGACGGAGAGAACGGCCGGAGCGTAATGGTCGTGGTCAACGATCGCGGGCCCTTCGTGGACAACCGAATCCTGGACCTCTCCTACGGCGCCGCGAAAGCGCTGGACATGGTCGGCCGCGGCGTGGCGGCGGTCCGCATCGAAGTGATCCAGGTCGATCGCAGCCGGCTCGCAACGCGGTGGAGAGTGCAGGTGGGCTCCTTCGAGAACGAGAGCCACGCCGAGGAGCTCGCCTACGCGATTCGCAACCAAGGACACGAGCCGGTCGAGATCTCCATGTTCCGCCGGAACGATCGCGAGTACTACCGCGTATGGGTCGGCGAGTACGTCGAGCGTTCCGAGGCGGAGGACCTGGCCGACCGACTACGCCGCGAGGGACGAGAGACCGTCGTCATGCAGACGCCCTTCGGCTCGGCGCGCTGAATATGAAGCTACTTGCCTTTCAGGGATACCACTACGCCACCAAAGCCGGGGAGCCTAATCGACTCGTCGCTCCCCCTTTCGATCAGATCGATCCCGTCCTTCGTGATCGGCTGCACGCCCAGTCGCCGAAGCAGTTCTCATGCCTGACCCGTCCGGTCGCCGAGGGCGATGGCGACGCGTACCGCCATGCCCGAGCGCTACACGACGATTGGCTCGCTAAGGGGATCGTCGTACGGGACGCCGAACCTTCACTCTACCCGTACGTGATCGAGTTGGCCGAGGGTGGTCTTCGCCGCGGGCTCTGCGGCCTGGTGGGAGTCGGACCGTCTTCGGCAGGAGATCTGCGGCCCCATGAGGAGACGGTGGACAAAGCGCTGGACGAGCGCCTGGCTCTCCTAGAGACGCTACGCATCGACCTGGAGCCGGTGATGTATCTTGCCGAGGACGACGGAGAACTCGAGAACCTCCTCGCGGAAGCGACGGGTTCGGCGCCCGCGCTGGTGAGAGCGCACGATGCCAGTGGGAACGTGCACAGCCTCCACCGTATCCAGGAGCCCCATCGCATCGATCGCTATCAGACACTTCTCCGCCACCGCTTCGCCGCCATCGCCGACGGTCACCACCGCACCAAGGCGGCGCAGCTCTTCACGCGAAAACACAGGGCGCCGGAAGGGACCGCCGCCTGCGCTAAGATGGCCGTTCTCATCAGCCTCGCGTCCAAGCACCTTCGCATCGATCCGATCCATCGTGGAGTCTCGGTCCCCCTCGATAAAACCGCGATCACCGAGCTCGCGGCTGGGCGGACCTCATGGCAGGGAAAAGCGGGCGCCGATTTCGCGAAGGCCGTCGCCGACTCGCCCCAGCCCTCTCTCGGTGTCTGGTTCCAGGGCTCGAGCCCGGAGATCTGGAAGCTGGACCCGCACCAACTTTCCGGAGCCGCACTGCCTGTCGTTCACCTGCACGATCGGCTGCTTCGCGCCGCGGGGCTCGATCGACGGAGCGCAACGGACGGAACCATCCAATATCTATCCGACCCACAACAGTTGTTCGAGAAGGTCGAGCGCGGCGAGTACCAGGCGGGATTCTGGCTTCCCCCCATGAGCGCGGCGGACTTTGCTGCCGCCACGTCCACCGGCGAGGTCCTGCCTCCCAAGTCCACGCGCTTTCTGCCCAAACTGATCTCGGGGCTCGTCTGGGCGGGTCACGACGCTGCAGTCCGGTAGCCTCTAATGACCGAGACTTCTTCTAATGCTGCGGGGCCCCACCCCCGCAGCTCGCCCTCCGGCGACT
>JBOGJF010000338.1:0-2573 GCA_050747785.1 Vicinamibacteria bacterium | reverse complement strand
TTCGATCTCCACAAGTGGATGTACATGCCCTACGACGTAGGCTGCACTCTGGTGCGGAACGAAGCGGTCCATCGCGCGACATTTTCTCTCGTGCCGTCCTACCTGGCACCGGCCGAGCGTGGAATTTCTGCCGGGCCGACTCCGTTCAACGCTTACGGTGTCGAGCTCTCGAGAAACTTCAAGGCCCTCAAGGTTTGGATGTCACTCAAAGAGCACGGCGTGGACAAGTACACCCGCCTCATCGAGCAAAACGTGGATCAGGCGCGCTACCTCGCCCGGCTCGTGGAATCGAGCCGAGAGCTGGAGCTCGTCGCCCCCGTGCCACTCAACGTCGTCTGTTTCCGATTCGTTTCCCCGACGCTCGATGAGCGAGCCTTGAACCGGCTCAACGGAGAGCTGCTCATTCGCCTCCAGGAGTCCGGCAAGGCCGTGGTCGGTTCCACGAAGCTTCGGGGAAAGTATTGTCTGCGCGCGGCGATCACGAACCACCGCTCGAGACGTGAGGACTTCGACTTGCTGATCCAGGAAGTCGTCTCCCTCGGTCGAGCGCTTCTGGGAGAGGATTTCGTCGGGACTGACGACTAAGTCCCGGCGCAAGGAAAAGCATGGCACGGCTCATCGGTCTCGCGGGTATCGCCACCATTTCGTTCTCGGCGATCTTCGTACGCCTGGCGGATGTCTCTCCAACTACGGCCGCCTTCTTCAGGGCGTTCTACGCCTGGCCGGTCCTCCTCATGATCGCGTGGCTGGTGCGTCACGAGGACCGCCGCTACTCTAGGGCCCGCTGGATGGCGTTTGGCAGCGGGTTCCTGCTCGCGGCGGATCTCCTTTGTTGGCATCGCGCGATCGCCGCCATCGGAGCCGGGCTCGGTACGGTGCTGGGAAACACGCAAATCATGTTCGTCGGGATAGCGGCTTGGCTTCTCCACAAGGAGCGGCCGACCCGTTTGGCGCTGGTGACCGTGCCGCTTGTGTTCGCGGGAGTGGCCTTGCTTTCAGGCTTGGGCCGCCCGGGGGCCTACGGCGTGGATCCCGTCGCGGGGGTGATCTATGGCCTCTTGACCGGGATGTTCTACGGAGCGTTCCTCTTGGTCTTTCGCGCCTCCAATCGAGGGTTGTCACCGGTGGCGGGCCCGCTGTTCGAAGTGACCTCCGGCGTCGTCGTGGGTACGGCCGTGTTCGGTCTCTTCGACTCAGACTTCTCGATCATGCCATCGTGGCCGGCGCATGGGTGGCTGCTCGCCCTCGCTCTCAGCTCCCAAGTCTTGGGATGGCTTCTCATCTCCCATGCCCTGCCCCGCCTGGCGGCGCTCGATACCTCGGTTCACATGCTGGTGCAGCCGATGTTGGCGGTGCTCTGGGCTAGACTGATCTTTGCCGAATACCTTTCCGGTATCCAGTGGATGGGGGTGACGCTCGTTCTCGGTGGCGTCGGCCTTCTGGCCGTTCGCGGAACGGTCCACGAGGATCCCCCGAAAGAAACCGTTTCCGGACTGGCCGTGGACGCGGAAGCGTAAGAATTGGTGAGGTCCAAGCGTAAGGATCCATGAAGACGTGACAGGAGGGTGACTCCCATGCCGTGCGAAGGACTAGATACTCCCGTGATGTCGCCCGGGTCACGATTCCCCGACGTTTATCGGAGAATCCCGACCCGGGATCTGATTGCCGTTTACAAGTCTGGACCTACCCGACTGGGCGGTGCGCTCACTGGCCTCTCGGATGAAGAGCTCAAGGCTCGACCGCGGGAAGACAAGTGGTCGGCTCAGGAAATCGCCTTGCACGTCGCAGATGCGGAGATCATGGGAGCGGCACGCATGAGACAAGCCTGGGCCGAGCCCGGCTCCGCGTTCGCGGTCTATGATCAGAATGCTTGGGCGAGCGAGCTCGACTATCGGGGCCGGGAGAGCCGAGACGTGATGGCCGCGATTCATCTGTTCTCCTTCCTGCGTCGCGCCGGGACGCGGCTCTTGGAAGGCGCGAGGCCGGGAGACTGGAAGAAGTGGGGCAGCCATGGCGAGTGGGGGACGCTCACGCTCCGGCAGCTTCTCGAGCTCTACGCCGATCACGCCGAGCGTCACATCGAGCAGATCGCCGCGATCCGGTTGCGGCTCGGCAAGCCGATCCGTTTACCGCGGCTCCTACCGAAGCGTCTATACTAAACCCATGCCAGATCTTGGTCAGAACTATCTAGCCGCCGCCGAGAAAAGATTCCGGTATCTCAAGGAGCTCGGAGACAAGACCTTCGCTCAGGTCTCGGACGAGGCTCACTTCCACACGCTCTTGGACCGGGAGTCGAATAGCCTGGCGGTACTCATCCAACATCTGCGCGGCAACATGCTCTCCCGATGGACCGATTTCCTGACGGCCGACGGCGAGAAGCCGAGCCGGAAGCGCGACACGGAGTTCGACCGAGAAACGAAACCGACTTCCAACCAGCTCCTGGACGCCTGGAACGAGGGATGGGATTGTCTCTTCGAGGCGCTTGCCACGCTCCAGCCTTCCGATTTGGAGAGAACGATCACCATTCGCGGAGAAGATCACTCGGTCCTGGAAGCCATCCAACGACAACTAAC
>JBOGJF010000337.1:0-8282 GCA_050747785.1 Vicinamibacteria bacterium | reverse complement strand
GGCTGGCGATGCCGCTCGGATTCAGATCGCTCCCCAGGTAGGTCCATTGATCCTTCAGATTCACCATGAACGGCTCATAGGCTTCTCGGGCATCGGTGGCCGCACTGAGGATGCCATCGAACCTGGCTCGCGTTTCCGCCATGCGAGCCTCGCTTCGACTTCGTAGGTCTTCGCTTCCGATTTGCTGAAGGCTCTCGGTCCAGCCAGCGAAGTAAGCGTCCGCTTCGGTCTTCATCTCATCGATCTTCTTCCGCACTTCCAGCCGCCGTTCCTCGGTCTTCTTCATCTCGCCTTCCACGTCCCGGTACGCCTTGCGGACGTCGGCCGTGCCCTCTGCGAAGACGGTGTTGTAGGTGTCGAGCGTCTTCGCGAGCTGTTCCCGGGCGGAAACCGATTCCTTGACCACCTCCTCGGCCTTCTTGATGAGGTTGTCCGTTTGCTTGACGCCTTCCGGATCCGAGCCGAATATCTGAGCTCCGGCGGTTCGCGCTGGTAAAACCGTCGCTGCCAAGAGAGCCAGCCCGAACGAGCAGGCACTCCATTTTTTCCATCGTAGCATTGCTTCCGTTCCTCTCTGGCGCACGTTGAAAACCCCTCGATCCGCACAACGATGGGGGGGGCATCCCGCCATCGTCAACGGCCACTTTCCTTCCCCAAGGTGCTGATGAGGCTTTCTCTTCTCGCCCTGGAACAGAATGACCAAGAACACCTCGCCTGGAGTCATTCGTCCCGTTTGATACTGGTGAGGCGTATTGGCTGTGTCCCCAGATACTCCATCTCGAGCGTGTTCTTCTCCTTGTTGAAACCGAACTTCACAGCGGGGTAGAAGACACCGGAGCCTTTCTCTTCGTCTCCCTCTTTGGTGAACTCCATCGCGATGGCCGATACGTCATACTCCGACGAACGCGTGTCCCGCGCAACTTCGCCCATGCGCATGGTCCGATCGGTCACGACAACTACGTAACGCTTCCCTTCTTCCTCGGCCTGGTACGCGTAGTGGAGGCGAGAGCTCGGCATGCCTCCCATGCCGCGACCCCCTTGCGTGCGAACAAATCCCGTCTCTCCTTGGTCTCGAAGCAGCTCCACCGTCTTCTCCTGCCCGCTTTCTATCAGGGAGTTGATGAGAAGGGCACGCTCCTCTGGTGTCGACCACCGGGTGATGGTGATGTTGAGCACGCCCGAGACGCCCGCGCCCATGGCGACGCCAAAGGCAGTGTATCTCTCCTCCATCTTCTCGTCCTGAGCCCTGGCATCTTCCGGGACGAGTAACGTCCATGCAAGCAGGACGGAAGCTCCAATGAGGGTAAAACCTCTAGACCAGCAAGTTCCTAACGACATGTCCTTCTCCTTTATGAGCGACACCATTCTCCAGCCTAACAAGGCCGAAACAACTCGTAAGACTACGTGTTTCGGAAGAGAAAATTTACGGGCCTGCCCCTGCCTGGTGTTTTTCCGTTCTGAACCCGTCTGTCCCCGGCTAGAATTGCCCCACCGGAGCGACTCGTGATACGCCCCATGGTTCGAAAACTGGACGACCTCCTCCTCGGCGCCTCTATACTGCTCCGGGAGCCGGCCCCGCGCAAGAGCCGGTACCGGGGATTCTCACACGATCCTCGGATCCCCGCTGGCGACGCTCCGGCGCGTATTGCATGACCTGGCCGCGTTCCGAAAGGGCATGAAAGGAAATCAACGATGACCATCCAACGCATCGTATTTGCAACCAGTCTCCTGGCCCTGCTGGCTCTTGCTTCGGCCGGCCCCAAGGCTATGGTGGGACAGGACGAGCCGGAAGCATCGGAAGAAACCTGCTGTTTCTCGAACCCAGCCTACAGCGGTGTCTGCGAGGTCCAACCCGCGGAAGGCGAAACATGCGACGGCATACTCGCTTACCTCAACAACCCCATGGCGCAGGGGAAGGACTATTGCGGCGGGACCCAGATCCGTGGGGGTTGGACCCAAGTGGAGTGCGAGGAAGAGGAGCCCTAGACTGACGTTTTGGTAGAAGTCCGACAGTGGAGGTGCCATCGATGGCATCGTTCAAGTCCTCTTCGCCACTCGCTCTCATGCTCTTTCTCGTCGGATGTGGCGAGATGGCAACCGGCCCCTCTATTGGCGTGTCGCCCTCGGCGGCCGCAAATGGGGATGGCATCCGCTTGCCGAGCGCTCTCGGATCCATGTCGGCGACCGCGATCACGACGGTGGGAGAGATTCTGGCCGACCCGGACGCATTTCTTCGGCAGGAGGTTCAGTTACAGGGGTCGCTCAACGCCGAGCTCGGCGGAGGCGAGTTCATGTTCACCGACGGGACCGGGCAAATCCCCGCGGATTTCAGTGCTGCCGGTTCGACGCCCCCGCTGAACACGAAGATTCGCGTGTTCGGTAAGGTGGCAAGCGGTGGGGCCACTTTCGCGGCCAGGATAGACGTCGCCTCCTGGGACAGCCTGACGTCTTTCAACTGCGATACGCTCGAGGACGCCCGAGCTCGCACCAGCGATCCCGGCTTCGAGCTGGGTAATATCGTGGGGCTCTTTCTGACCTACGAAGGCGTACCCTCCGGTAACAAGATCTTGGAGATCGATTGGGACGAAGGGAACCCGAAGAGTGCGGTCCAAACGCTCGAGCTAGGCCCAGGCGAACCGGACGGCAACGGTCTCTTCCGGCTCGAGGGAGTGGTGACGCACGAGTATGAGAACGTCAACAGCAGCCAAACAAAGAAAGTCCGCGCGACGCTGACGATCGAAGGGCTCAAGGGACAGTGCGCTCGCGTGCGGGACGTCAAAGTATCTCCCGGGTCAGGCCCGGACTCCGCGGCCGGTGGATCGCTCCGAGTGATCGTCGATAACCCCGTGTTCTCCGAATCACAGTTCGAGGTGCGCGCCACTGTACAGAATCTCGTGAGCGCCCCCATCGAGGTGGCACTCGTCTACCTGACTCCCACGGACTCCTCGCTCGATCCCGGGAAACTGCCCCCGGAATGCGAGGTGTTCGACAACGATCTCGTGGGATGTAGGATCGGAGAAATCCCGCCTGGAGAAGGGCTCTCGAAGGTGATTACTTACACGGCGCCGCAGACATCCAACACGCGCCAGATCTCGGGAAAGGTCGCTCTCGTCGTCGGAGAGTTCGCACCGATCGCCAGCTACTCCACGACCGTCGAGCCGTTGAGATGAGAACGGATCATGGATCGCCTTGATGTTCCGGTGCAGCCGGCTCCAGGGCAGCGATTTTCGAGGCATAAAGGTTTATCCCCGGGAAGGCGCTCAGACCGTGGGCGAATATGCTGAGGCCGACGGTGACGATCACCGCGAGGCGGATGGTGCTCTCCCCGGGCAGAAGCGCTTCGTGTTCCAGGTAAACCAGTCCAAGGACGATGGAGGCCAGCCCCCGCGGACCGAACCATCCCATGAAGATCACACTGGCCTTACTCAGACCACTGCCAGACAACGCGAGCGCCACGGGCAACATACGTACCGCGGTTAGACTAAGAACGGCGTACAACAACATGACCGCAGTGAAATCTCGCCACGAGCGCGCGACCAGGAGGCCGAAGAGGAAGAAAACAGAAAAATTGAGCAGTTGACCCCACTGCTCGGTGAACTCGACGCCGTGCTTGCCGACGTGCTTGAATCCCACTTGTACAGCCAGCCCGGCCACGAACGCGGCAATGAACATGCTCGCACCGGCAGCTTCGCACGCTATAGCACAGAGCAGGGGCAGCGCGACCGCAGCCATCTGCTGGAAGGAGGCCGTCATGGACTTCTTGCGATCCGCGAAGCCCAGAAGCCAACCCCCCGCCAGACCGATGCCCAGACCGATGGCCGTCCCGTAACCAAGCTGCTCCAGGATGAAGCCAGTCAAATGACCGCTGTCGTCTTGTTCACCGGGTGCCGCCAGGGCGATGAAGAACAGGAGAAACGGTACCGCCAGCCCGTCGTTGAGCCCCGCTTCCACGTTGAGGGCCTGGCGAATCCGCACGGGTACGCGCTCGCTCGAGACGATGACCTGCCCCAGCCCGGCATCGGTCGGGGCCAGTATGCTGCCGAGAATGCCGGCCTCCCAGATGGAGAGTTGACGAAAGAGAACAAGCGCGCCGAGGGCACCGAGCAGGATGGTGAGCAACATCCCGGTGGTCAAGAGCCGCGCCGGAAAGTTCCGAATGCTCTTCAAGAGCTGGAGGTCCGTGTGGCTGGCGTCGGCAAAGAGCAACAGCACCAGACCTATTTCGGCCACGGTCAAAAACACTTCTAGGTTGGCTCTTTGGTCCGGGAGCTCCGGCAAGAGCGAGATGCACATCCCTGCGGTCGTGAACACGATGGGCGCCGTCAGAATCCCCTGTTCCAGCCGCCGAGAAACCAGGCCGTATGCAAAAACCACCACCATGAAGGTGGCGATGAGCGTCACGGTTTAACCCTCACGGTCTCCTCCACGCGCCGGTAGACGACTTCCGAGTCGAAATCCCTAAACGCTGCTCCCCTTTTTTCCCGGGAGGCGCGCGAGGGCGGCACGCGGCGTTACGATCGGGATACCTTCCACTTCCCCCAGCTTGAGCATCCCTTCCTTGTCACCCGAGACGATAAGGGACGCCTCGGCCTTTATCGCCGTGGCGAGAATCGCGTTGTCATGCGGGTCGCTCGAGATTGTCACTTCCGGCAATTCCTCGATGATCCGTGCCTTTGTGTCAATCGTCTCGAGGAGCAGCCGGGCTTCCTCGCGGCTCACAAACGCGCGCAGTTTCTCATAGGTCAGCACGCGCCGAAGCTCGTCCAGCTGCGTCGGCGAAGTCACTAGTTCGAACTCGCCGCGATGCCATGCTTGGTAGAGTTGATCGGGCGGGCTGTTTTTGGTGATGAGGGCTGCAACAAGGACGTTCGTATCAAGCAGGATCCGCACGCGCCCACTCCACTGCTTCGTCTATCAGCTTCATGAGCTCGTCTGGGTCGGCGTCCGCGTTGCGTTCCTTGATGTCCCGCACGACGCGGTCGAACACCTCTCGGCGCACCGCATCGTTTACGAACTCGGACAAGCCCCCCTTCTTCAGGCCCCTGCGTGCCAGGTAGCTACGGACAGTACGGTCCGTCTCTTCGGGGATCGACAAGTTCCAGCGTGTCATAGGCCTATTCGTGTGTATATATGCTTATGCGTTTATAATAACAGGTGATCGGTACAGGCGCAAGATCGGATCGTTGAGCGCAAGATCCGTGAGTCGTCAATTGGGTGGAACGATAGCACTGCGCCGGGGGAAAGATTGCCTGCCATCCGTCGACCGAGCGTCCAGCGGCCCCCGAGGTGGTCGATGGAGTTTCCCCGGCCGCGTCGGACAGGCTATTTTTCCGCCAGCAGTGATTCCTTGGCGAGCGCGAGCTCGTCCAGCTTGGCCTTATCGACCTTCGGATAGTCGAGGTCGAGCGAGGCGAGGGCATCGATGATCGCGGCCGCCACGATGACGCGAGTAAACCATTTGTTGTTGGCGGGGACCACGTACCACGGAGCTTCCTTGGTGGCGGTGTCACGGATGGCGCTCTCGTAAGCCTTCATGTAGTCCTTCCAGTGGCCCCGCTCGCGCGCGTCGGCGGAAGAGAACTTCCAGTTCTTTTCCGGATCGTCGATTCGCTCGAGAAAGCGCTTCTTTTGTTCCTTCCTCGACACGTGGAGGAAGAACTTCCGCACCAGGACGCCGTTTCCCGCAAGATAGCGCTCGAAGCACCGGATGTCGCGCGAACGTTCTTTCCAGATGTCTTTGGTGATCAGGTCGGCTGGGAGCTTCTGCTTCTTGAGGAGGTCCTCATGAACCCGCACCACCAGCACCTCCTCGTAGTAGGAACGATTGAAGATGCCGATTCGTCCCCGCTCCGGGAGGTGATTCATGCAGCGCCAGAGATAATCGTGATCGAGGTCTTCGGCGGAAGGCGCCTTGAAGGATGCGACCTGACAGCCCTGCGGATTGACGCCGGACATCACGTGCTTGATGGCCCCGTCCTTCCCGGCGGCATCCATCGCCTGGAAGACGAGGAGCACTGCCCAGCGGTCCTGCGCGTAGAGCATGTCCTGGAGCTCGGCGAGCGCCTCGACGCCCGTCTGGAGCGCCTCTTTGGCGCGGGGCTTGTCCTCTGCCTCGAGACCCGCGGTGTCGCCCGGATCGACATCATCAAGGCGAAACTTCTCACCATCCGTGACGCGGTAGGGACGCGAGAAATCGCGGGCCCGTTTGATCACGTCCTCGAGCTTCACGTCACAATCCCCGGCAAGATGTCCCCGAAGGATCCTTCTTAACGCCTCCGACCACCACCGCCGCGAGCGCCGCCACCCCCGCGGTAACTGCTTCCCGAGGATCCGCCGCTTCCGCTCCGATAAGAGCTGTAGTCTCGCGTTCTCTGCGAGCCCTCGACGCGGGAGGAGCTATCGCGCTCGAGCTGGCTGTACGTCGAAGAATCCACCGAGCGGGTCGAGGCTCCTGTTGTGGTCGGGCGCTCTCCCGTTCTCTGTGGAGCATCGACGTTGTTCCAGTTTCCGTTCTCGTTCTTCTGCCAGTTGCCGTCCTGCTTGCGGTACACGTTCCCGTCGCGGCCCGCGTAGATGTCTCCGCCCTCGCCGACGGCAACGCCACCGCCACCCGCGGCGCGACGACTCGCTATCGCGCCCTCGTCGGTCTGCGTCACACGGGTCGTCGTTCCCGTCGCCCGGTTGGTCACTCGTGCCGTTTGAGCCCAATCGTCACCACGCTGAACGGACGTAGAGCCCCAACTTCCGTACACATTCGAGCCCTGGCGCGTCCGTCCGTAGGTGCCGGTTCGGGGATTCCAGGCCTCGGCGACGCCGCGCGATCCGTAGGGACCCCAGGCGGAAGCGCCTCGCGCGTAGGTGCCGGTCCTCGGGTTGTAGCGCGCACCGGCACCGGCTCCCCCGTAGGGACCGTAAGCCGTGACCCCGCGTCCGTAGCTTCCGGTATATGGGTTGTACCAGGCGTTGTACCCGTAGGTGGGATACCGAGGATAGTAATAGGGATAGTAGCCGCCCCAGCCATAGTAGGGAGGGTAGTACCAGCCGCTGCCCCAGACCACGCTGCCCCAGGCGATCATGAGCCCGGTGTAACCCGCCACGACTGCGAACGTCGCCCATTCGTCGCTATCGTCGTCGTCTTCGACGGTGACGTAGGTGACGTGATGGTGTGAAGAGCTAGCGGGAATCTGGTAGAGCTCTTTCGGAATGTCGGTCTCGACTTCCCATGGCCCGTTCGGGGCCTTCGAAGAAAACCACACGCCTTGATAGCACATGTAGTAGAGGTCGCCGAACTTGAAAATGTCCTTATCGGTATTGACCGCGCTCTGAACTCCTTGCGTTCCCTTTTCGGGCTCGAACTTTGGATCGCCTTGATACGAGACTTCGGGCGCCTTCAGTGTCTTGATGTTGACCCGCGCCGTCTCGGGAATCTGCGCCAGCAGGATCGCTTCCGCCGCCTGCCGCGTTCCGGGGACCGAGGCTAGAACGCGCGAGCGCTCGTGCTCGAGAGGTATTTTCTTGAAATCCTCGGGGAGCGTCGGGGTCGCGAACGTCCACGGACCGGAGAAATCCGCTGCTTGGAACCACCGTCCGGCGACGAGGTAGTAGACCGAGCCTCTTTCCCCCATGCGGAAGACATCGCTTTCGGTATTGCTCACCCAGAGAAGGTCGGTGCCCTCGACTTCTTCGTACTCCGGGTTCCCGTCGAGCAGAATCATCTCCGCTGGTTCGAGACTCACGAAAACTTTGGGAGCGCTCTTGGCATCGATCTTCTTTCCGGGGACCGCCGCCTTGACTTCCTTCCAGTTGTCATCGTTGGGGAGCTTGGCGAAGGTCTCGGGAAGGTCGCCCGCAGGACCCCATGGTCCCTCGACCGCCGACGCCTTCAACCACGAGTCTTGGTTTCGTAGATAAAAGCTCTTCGACGGTCCGTGCTCGAAGAGATCCCAGTTCGTATTGACGGCATAGCGAAGATCGCTCAGCTCGATAGGACTCCAGATGGCCTCGCCATCCAGGTTCACCAGAATCGCCGGCGTGCTGCTGAAGAAGATAGTGGGTGGATCGGCCTTCACCCCCGAAATGTCCTTGGGCAGGATGTCGCTCGTCTCGACGGCGGCCATCATGCGATCGAGCGCGATGACTCTCTCTTGCTCCGGGATCGAGTCTCGGATGAACGTGCTGACCTCCCCCACCTGCTCGCGCGAGAGCGTCGGGAAGTGGGTCTCGGTCAGATTGATGGTCCCAAGGCGAACCAGCCGCTCTTCCAGGGAGACGCCGGTACCGGA
>JBOGJF010000336.1:0-3746 GCA_050747785.1 Vicinamibacteria bacterium | reverse complement strand
CATTCCACCCGTGTACAAGGGTCGCGTCTTCGTCGTGCCCAAAGAGGTCGTGCTCGCCGACATCCGTCAGCTCATCGAGGCCGGAGCTAGCCATATCACGTTTGGGGATCCCGACTTCTTGAACGGGCCGGGGCACTCGATGGCCATCGCCCGGGCTCTTCACCGTCAGCATCCGGATGTGACCTTCGACTTCACCGCGAGGGTCGAGCATTTGCTGAAGTATCGAAGCCTTCTACCAGAGCTTGGCAGGCTCGGCTGTATCTTCGTCGTTTCCGCGCTCGAATCGCTTAGCAACGATGTACTGCGTGAGCTCGACAAGGGGCACACCCGCGAAGACGCGATCGAGGCCGTCCATCTCCTTCGCCGGGCGGGCATTTCGCCCCGCCCCACGTGGGTTGCCTTTACGCCCTGGACGCGGCTTCGTGACTACATCGACGTCCTCGACTGGATCGAGGAGGAGGATCTCGTCGATCACGTGGACCCGGTGCAGTTCACCGTGCGCCTGCTGGTACCTCCAGGGTCGGAGCTCCTCGGCCGAGCCAGCATCGAGCCCTTCCTCAAAGCCCTGGTGCCCGAATCGTTCACCCACCCGTGGACGCATCCCGATCCCCGAATGGACGAGCTCCATGCTCGCGTGAGTACGCTGGTCGAACGAGCCGTGGAGACCGGGGAGGATCCGGTCGTGACGTTTGCTCGCATCCGCGACCTGGCCGGTTCGATGGGCGAAGCGCCCTCCTCTATTTCCCCTCGTCCGGCCCCCGCCGACCGGCTCCGCGCACCCCGCCTCACCGAGGCGTGGTTCTGCTGAGCGGAACCCACCCAGGGCCAGTTGGGCCCGTTGGAACGTGGACGGGGGTTGTAGGGAAAGCGCTCGGTGACGGCAGCGCCTTGAGAAACGAAGTGTTACCGGCCTATAATTGCCAGAGAGGTGAGTCGATATGAGTGAGGAGATCAAGATCATCGCGGAGCCGAAGGACACGGAGACCTGCAGCTTCGTCGTGGATCGGCCCGTCTACGAGGGGGGCTCGGCGTTCTTCAACAGCCCGGAGCGGGCGAAGGGCTCTCCCCTGGCCGAAAAGCTTCTCGCCCTCGAAGGTGTGGAGTCGGTGTTGGTTCAGGACAACCGCGTCACCGTCAACGCCAAGGGGACCAGTGGCGAGTGGCTTCCTCTTGCCAAGCAAGTCGGCTCCACCATCCGTTCCATCCTCCAGTCGGGTGAGCGAGCCGTCTCCAACACGCTACTCGACTCCATGCCTCCCGCGGATCAGATCCGCAAGAAAATCGAAGAGCTCTTCGCAAGGGAGATCAATCCCGCCATTGCGGCGCACGGCGGATTCGTCGAGTTGCTGGACGTCAAAGGCAACGAGGTCTATCTCCGTTTGGGCGGTGGTTGCCAGGGATGCGGCATGGCTGATGTCACTCTCAAGCAGGGAATCGAAGGCTCGATCCGCAAAGTCGCACCGGAGGTCGGGGCCATCATGGACACGACCGACCACGGCGCGGGAAGGAATCCGTACTACGCGCCCTCCAAGTGACTGAGACGCCGGAATTGTTTCGTTTCAGCCGTCCATACACGAGATCGTACGAATCAACCGCGCCAGACGGCCGTCAGACGGCGATCCTAAACTCCAGCCGGCTGAACGCCTCCCGTAGAGCCTGCTCCACCTCCCCAGGCTCGGTGCCCTTAGCAAAGATGAAACCTAGGTAGCTCGAGCCTTCGGGGAGCGGCACCAAGAGCTTGCCTGGATGGGCCGTGATGGCGATCTCCTCGATCCCGGTTACGGCTTCGGCGGAAGGCAGGCCGCGCACCTCCTCGAGAACGCCCGCCCTGGGAATTGGGATCATCATGACCCCGGCCGCTCGATCTTCCCGGGAGATTCCCCGCACGTCGAAACCCAGGGCGTGCCGAATCACCAGCTCTTCGAGTGAAAGCCCCAACCCGAATCGCAGCGCCCGCGCGCAAAGGCCGCCGATGGAACGTCCGGCAATCTCGATGACCCAGACCCCTCGCTCGTTCACGCGCAGCTCGGCGTGGATGGGGCCGTGTCTCAGACCAAGCGCCCGAGCCGCGCGCTCCGCGGTCTCGGTGATGCCCCGCTGGAGCTCCTCCGGTAGACGAGAAGGCGTGACATAGATGGTCTCTTCGAAAAACGGCCCCTCTAGTGGATCTGGTTTGTCGAAGATCGCAAGAACTTGCAGTTCTCCATCGCTCAGCAGGCCTTCGAGAGCGACTTCGCTCCCGGGGACGTAGCCCTCGACCAACACCTTCTCGGCCAGTCGTCCTCCCCGGCGGACCACTTCGGGGTCGCGAAGCAGTATGCGCAATCGCTCGAACCACGATTGGAATTGTTGCTCGTCGTCGGCCCGCATGACGCCACGGCTCGCCGAGAGGAACACCGGCTTCAAGACACAGGGATAGCGAACGCGCCCCGCCAACTCTTCCGGATCGTCGGCGGTCGAGAAGAGTCGATGGTCGGGAGCAAGAACGTGGGCGGCGGAAAGTGCGTCGCGCATCACGTGCTTCAGGCGCGTGGCCACCGCCGCCTGGGGAGGGTTGAAGGGGAGTCCAACCATTTTCGAGATGGCGGCGGCGACGACCGCCGTCTCCTCGTCGACCGGGACGACGGCTTGGAACGGGTGTTCCTCGAAGAAGCGGAGCGCTCGTTCCGCCGCCTCTTCGGGCTTCAGGAAATCAAGCGTGAGGAGAGAGCTCGGCTGCAGGCCCTCCATCGTGCTGGCCTGCTCGGAAACGACCGTGACATCCACTCCGAGCCTTCCCGCCGCGGCCATGAAATCAGGGGCGCGGTAGGTATGGGTGGGGAGAAGAAGAAGCACCCGCAATGGACGACTCTTTACCCGACGACGCGGGACGCGGAATGCCGCGGTGTCAGGTGGGCGGGGTGTTGATCGGCCACCGCCCACCGCCTTTTGTCTGCAGGGCTGAACGCCCTCGGAGTGATCCTACTGCTGCGCTGCCTGAACGCGGACGGTCTTGATGATGACCTTTTCGGTCGGGACGTCTTGGAAAGGGCCGACCGATCCCGTCGGCATATCTTTGATCCTGTCGACCACGTCCATTCCCTCGGTGACTCGGCCGAATACCGCATAGCCGTAGTCCTGCGCGTTGTCACCCTTGTAGTCCAGGAATGAGTTGTCCTTGACGTTGATGAAGAACTGGGCGGTGGCGCTGTGGATCTCCCCGGTACGCGCCATCGCTAGAGTGCCGCGCCGGTTCTTCAGGCCGTTATGCGCCTCGTTCTTGATGGGATCGCGAGTCGCCTTGTGATCCATCTCGGCGGTGAACCCACCACCCTGAATCATGAAGTCCGCAATCACCCGGTGAAAGATGGTCCCGTCGTAGAAACCGTCCTTGACGTACCCGAGGAAGTTCGCAACCGATATGGGAGCTCGGTCCTGACTGAGCTCGACCGTGATGTTGCCCATGCTGGTCTCGATGACGACCACGGGATTGTCCTGCGCCGACACGTCCGCGGCAGCCAACGGCATGAGAACGAGACCTAGAACGGCAAGCAGCCTAACGAGGACCATGCAACCACCTCCTGGAATCTAGAAAAAGGGTTCAAATTCGGCCCGAGTATGCCTGATTCCTCAAATGTTTGTCCAACGGGCGTGGCGGAATCAAGGTACCGAGGCGGAACGGCGTGCAAAAAGATCCAATTGTACGGGCCCCACGGGCCGAGCGGGCTCGTCTTTCAGCACACCCTCATGGATGAGGAGCCATCGCT
>JBOGJF010000335.1:0-19706 GCA_050747785.1 Vicinamibacteria bacterium | reverse complement strand
CGCGCCTTGTCGCAGAAGTCCCGTACCATCAAGGTACCCATCAACAAGCTCGAGCTCGTTCGGATCGCGACCCGCGCCAAGGTCAAGCTGGAAGAGCAACTCGGACGGTCTCCTTCGACCAAGGAAGTCTCGAAGGCAGTCGGCGCGCCGGCCTATCAAGTGGAAGCCGCGCTCCAGTCGATCCCTCACCTCGAGTCTCTCGACGCCCTGGCGGTCGAAGACGGAAGCCCACGCTGGGAGCTTCAGAGCGATGAGCGCTCGGAATCCCCATGGCAGCTCGTCGTCGATCGCGACATGCGCGAGAAGGTGCGAGCGACTCTCGAGCTCTTGCCGCCTCGGCAGCAGCTCATCGTCCGCATGCGCTTCGGTATCGGGTTCAGCTCCGAGTACAATCTCGAAGAGATCGGCAAGGTCTTGAACCTTACCCGAGAGCGCGTACGGCAACTCGAGGTCGAGGCTCTCCAGCGCCTGCGCGCGGCTGGGGATCGTCGAGCCCTGGACTATTTTCTGAAGAAGTAATCGAGCCTGAACACTCGCCCCGGTGGTGAGAGCCACCGGGTTTTTTTATGCCAAGCCGAAGACGCCCAAGAGGGTCGGGATCCAATTGAGCACTAGCAGGAGCAGTAGCGGTACCAGGCTGACGTCGAGCGCCCTGCACAGGATGGCGAGGCGATCCCGTAGGCGGCGCATGCCCAACCAGGCCAGCCTGGCCAGGGACTGGAGGACCAGATAACCGAAGACCAGTAGTCCCATCCGATGATGGGCCAGGCTCCCCGCCCAATCGGCATGAACTCCCGCCACCAGCGACCGGGTCAAACCGCAGCCCGGGCACGGAAGACCGCTGGCTTGTCTGAGCAAGCACACGTTGGGCACCGCATTGCCACCGATACGTAAGGGATCTCCGGGCCTTGCCGGTATCACAAGCAGGGCGGCGAACAGGATCGACAAACTGGCGGCTAGAATCACCAGGTGAGGTGCGGTCGGCTCGCGAGTCACTTCGAATCCGGGGCGGCTCGATTCGCTCATCAACGGAAGGCGGACTTGATCTCGGGCTTCGTCAAGACGACCAGGCACCAAATCCCCACCGGAAGACCGATGAGGCAGCACGGGCTGAAGCAAGGCAACATCGCCACCACGCTCGCGCCAACCGCGAGACCCCATTGACTCAGCTTCTTCATCTCCACGGAAGCGTAGATGAGAAAACCGGCCACCAGTAGGCCGAGCACTGAGGACGCGATCCCGAATCCCCCCGACATCCACTGCATGAACTGTTCCTGAGCGTCCTCCGCCATCATGGAGCCGATGCTGAACCCGAATAGGTTGACGAGCAAACTCAGGAAAACAAAGAAGCCGCCGATCACCGCGGTAATGAGGAGTCCGGTGGCCGGTGCGGCAACGGCTTGGGCGGCATTGGGTGAGGGTATTCCCTGAGGTGCTCGAGGTGGAACGGGTGGCGGGGGCGGCATTACCGTGGACATGTCGTGACCTCCTTAAAATAACGAGCCCTAGGAAATCTGGAGAAGACCGCGGTCAGGTTATATGCGATGAGTCCAAGACTTCAAGCTCAGGGTTGTCCTCGCCGACAATATTCGCGTGCGAGCTCCACGAGGGTGTCGCGGCAATCGAAGATGTCCTGGATGAGGACGTACTCCTCGAGGCTGTGAAGTCCCGCGCCGCCGGGCCCGAAGACGATACTCGGGATCGCCGCGGCGGCCAAGATCGCCGAGTCGGCCCACGCGGTGAGCCCCCCGAACTCGACGTTCCTCTCGGTGGCCCGTTCCAAGGCCCGCGCCATCGCCTGCGGCAAGGCATGAGAGCTCGAGATCTCGTAGGGCGGGCGGGCGAGACGCTGCTCACAGACCGCGTGGAATCGATCGTCTTCTTCGGACAACCGCCGCAACACGTTCTCCAGCTGGGCCGCGACCTCGGTTTCCGATTCCCCCGGGATGGTGCGGCGCTCGATCTGCAGACGGCATTCGTCGGGATAGCTCGACCACTCTCTGCCCCCTTCAATCAGCGAGGTATGGACGGAGGGGGAGCCGAGGCGCGGGTGCGGCGGGAGCGATCGTAGCTCGGTGTCGAGCGCTTCCAACCGTGCTAGCACGCGTCCCATGTGAGCGATGGCGTCTACGCCTTCCGCGGGGCGACTTCCGTGCGCCGCCACGCCGCGGGTCGTGACTTCGAACCAAGCGAATCCTTTGTGCGCGACGACGATGTTGAGATGGGAGGGCTCGAACACGACGGCCGCGTCCGCCTGGATCGTATCGATGAGCGCCTCGGTACCCGAGGAACGGAATTCCTCGTCGACCACCGCGGCAACCAGGAGTTCGCCCCCTCTTGGTGGCCCCTTGGAAAGAATGACGGTGGCCGCTAGCGCGGCGGCGAGACCCCCCTTCACGTCGTGGGCGCCTCTTCCGTAGAGCCGACCGTTCTCCACACGAGCGTCGAAGGGGTCGCGCATTCCCGCGGCACTCACCGTATCCACGTGGCAACAGAGGAGTAGGCTTGGCCCGTCGTCGTCCCCCGGCAAGCGCGCCACGACATTCGGTCGTCCGGGCTCCACCTCGAGGAGATCCGAAGGCACTCCGTTCCGCTCGAGGAATCCATGAACGAAGCGAGCGATCTCTCCTTCGCCGGGCGCACCCGGGACGAGGCCAGGGTTGACGGAGTCGATGCGCACCAAGTCGCGCGCGAGCTCGAGGGTTTCCCGATCGTCCATGTGTTCGTGTTCGATTGGCGGGCGCGCGGCGACCCCCAAGCTACCGGCCTCGGGCGGCGCAAGTCAAGGGTGAACTCCCAAGGCGTTGGTGTTACGATTCACGCGCGGAGGCTACAACATGGCGGTCGTGAGCGTCCGAAAGTCCATCTCCAGTCGCGGCAACCATCACGTGCTCGACATTACGTCGCAAGTCGCCGATTCCGTTCAGCAGTCCGGCCTGGAGTCCGGAGTGGCCACGGTTTTCGTGACCGGGTCGACGGCGGGAGTCACCACTGTCGAGTACGAGCCTGGCTTGGTCGCCGATCTGGAAAAGGCCTTCGATCGGCTCGTTCCGCGAGAGCTCGAGTATCGACACCACGAGCGCTGGGGAGACGACAACGGGCACAGCCACGTGCGGGCCTCCTTGCTCGGTCCTTCGCTCGCCGTTCCGTTCAACGGCGGCCGCCTCGAGCTGGGCACATGGCAGCAGATTGTTCTCATCGATTTCGACACCCGAGCACGAAACCGGGAGTATCTGGTTCAGATCGTCGGGTGAAGCCACTGGCAGGCTGATGAAAAACAAGTCAGCCTGCGCGAGGAGCCTTTAGCCGTCGCGCAGTGCGAAGCACGCAGGCGACGATGCCCGCGGGGGTGGGGGCCCCGCGGCCACTGATAAAAGAGCGGGACCCAATGAGGCGCCAAACGGGTAGGCGCCCTGGCGGCCAAACTACGGGGTTGCTTTGACCGGGGGCTAGCCAGGCGGGTCCCCACGGCACTGATGCACTCTAAAGACGCTTCACTTTCCGGAGGGCCGCGATGATCGCCTTGGTAGACGAGAAGATTGAGACTTATGCCACCAAGCATACCAGCGAGGAGCCGGAGCTACTCGCTCGGCTCGCCCGCGAGACCGAGGAGACAATGGAGCTCCCGCAGATGCTCACCGGACGGCTGGAGGGAAATTTCCTGCGGCTCATGGTCTGCGCCATCCAGGCTCGCCGCGTGCTCGAGGTCGGGATGTTCACCGGATACAGCGCCTTGATGATGGCGTCGGCGCTCCCCGATGACGGTCGGATCGTCACCTGTGAAATCAATCCGAAGGCCGAGAAGGTGGCGCGACGTTACTTTGCCGAGAGTCCGCACGGTCACAAGATTGACGTGCGTATGGGGCCGGCCGTCGAGACGATCAAGGGTCTCGCCGGACCCTTTGATTTCGTTTTCATCGATGCGGACAAGGAAAGCTACCCCGTCTATTACGACCTATGCCTCGATCGGGTTCGTGCCGGCGGGGTCATTGCGATCGATAACGTTCTCTGGAGCGGCCGTGTCTTGAATCCCCAGGACGAAGAGACGCGCGCCATCGTGGCGCTCAACGAGAAAGTGCTCCGGGACGACCGGGTGGATAACGCACTCCTCACGATCCGTGACGGCGTGATGCTGGCGGTGAAGAAATAGGGGATTGAGTGTCTAACTACGCTCGGAGATCGTTTCCTGAGACTTTCTGGGATCGGTGAGCTCGTAGTCCCGGATCTTCTTGTCGAGCGTAGGACGGGTAATGCCGAGGATCTCGCTGGCTCTCGACTTGTTCCAGCGTGTGAAACGGAGCACGTGGTCGATGTACTTCTTCTCCATGTCCTTCAGTGAGGCTAGCTCTCCGGATAGCTTGCTCGGATCGTCGGTATCGGCCAACGGGAGATGCTCTCCGAGCAGCACGTCGCCCCGCGACAAGGTCACGGCGCGCGTCAGCGCGTTCTCGAGCTCCCGCACATTTCCTTTCCAGTCGTAGGTTACGAGACGCTGCATCACACTGTCCGGGACCTTGCGGACGTTCGTGTGAAGCTGGCGATTGATCTTTTCCAATAGATAGGCCGCCAGGAGCGGTATGTCCTCCCGGCGCTCCCGGAGCGGTGGAAGCGTGATCTCGACGACCTTGAGGCGGTAATAGAGATCCTCTCGGAAGAGGCCGCGGCGAACGTGATCTTCGAGATCGCGGTTGGTGGCCCCGATGATTCGGGCGTCGGTGCGCTGCGTTCTCTCCGCCCCGACCCGGGAGTATTCTCGGTTCTCGACGACTCTCAGGAGCTTGGCCTGTAGATTGGGCGAGATGTCGCCAATCTCGTCCAGGAACAAGGTTCCGTTTTCCGCAATCTCGATCTTCCCTCGGCTGTCGCGCACCGCGCCGGTGAAGGCTCCCCGCACGTGGCCGAACAACTCGCTTTCCAGCAGCCCTTCGGCGAGCGCCGTGCAGTTGACGGCGACGAAGGGCTCTAGGCGGTTGTCGGCATTGTAGTGAATGGCGCGGGCCACCAGCTCTTTTCCGGTCCCGGATTCACCACGGATGAGAACCGTGGTCTTGCTTCGCGAGACCATGCCGATGGTCTTGAATACCTCGCGCATCTGCGAAGTGCGGCCGATAATGTTGTCGATGCTCCACTGGCGAGAAGCTTCGGTGACCAGATAGTCGAGCTTGGCATCCATCTCCTGCATTCGCATCGCCTTGCGAATGGTCAGGATCAGCTCGTCGTAGTCGATGGGCTTGCAGATGTACTCGAAGGCGCCGAGCTTCACCGCCTCCACCGTGGTGCGCATGTCGTCGAAGGCGGTGATCATCACGACGTAAGCCTTGGGATCGATGGCGCGGATTTCCTTCAGGACGCCCAGCCCGTCGAGGCCGGGGAGGTGGATGTCCAGGATGACGAGATCGGGCTCGAGCTCCCTGAACCGCTCCACGCCCTCGCGGCCATCGGCAGCGAGGTGGACCTCGAAGCCCTCCTCCGCAAGCTGGCACTTGAAGGTTTGGCGGATGAGCCGGTCGTCGTCAATGGCCAGGATAGACTTCATGGGGCTCTTTTCGGATGCGGGTCAACTCCCGGGCTTCCTCGACTTCGGGGTAGGACAGCCTGATGGTTATCGTCGTGCCAATGGATACGGTGCTGGATGCCTCCACGGTTCCGTCATGGAGCTCGACGACCTTGCGAGCATTGGTAAGCCCGAGGCCGGTACCGAGACTCTTGGTCGTGAAGAAAGGCTCGAAAATGGACTTCAGTCCCTTCTCGTCAATCCCCGCTCCGTCGTCTTCGATCTGAACCATGGCCTGCTTCTTCCCACCCTGCTCCACCAGAAACGTCCTCACCGTCACGGTCCCGTTCGTCGAGACGGCTTCGGCGGAGTTCAGCAGGACATTCAGAAAAGCCTGGCGTAGCTTGTCGCCATCGACCTGTATGGGGGGTAGATCGGGAGAAAACTCGCGCACCACACGTACGTTTTTTTCGTCGAGTTGATCCTGAGCGAAGCGAAGCGCGTCCTCCAAAAGGGCCTGGAGAGAAAACAAGTTCTTGGTGAGCTTCGGAGCCCGCGCGTAATCGAGCAGCTCCTTGACGATTCTCTCCACCTGCTGGATACCGCTTTCGGCGATGGCGAGTTGCTCGCGTTGCTGGTTCGGCAGCGAGGGACTCTTCCCGACCTTCTGTATGTTGAGCTTGATGGCGGTTAGGGGATTCCGGATCTCGTGAGCCATCGCCGCGGCCAGCCGACCGATGGTGGCAAGCTTCTCCGCCTCGATGAGTCGTCGTGAGGTTTCTTCGATCTCGCGACGGTCCTGGAGGATCTGAGCCGTCATCTGATTGAAGTTCGATGCCAGCTCGCCGATTTCGTCCCCGGGAGCCATGTGAATGCGATGGTGCAGGTCGCCTTGAGAAACTTTGATCGTCCCTTCCACCAGAGTCTCGAGTGGGCTACTGATGCGCTTGGCGAGTAACATAGCGCCTAGAGTTCCCAGCGCCAACCCCAGGAAGCCCAAGCTGACGAGACCGATTCGCGTGCGGCGAAGCTCGGCGTTGAGCGGCTCTAAAGAAAGGCCTAACTTGACGGCTCCCCAGAGCTCGTTCTCGCCGGCCACGATGGGTGCCACGATCTCCAGGACTTCGATGTTCGCTGCCTCCGGTGATTGGAAATGGAACTGTCGCGTTCCCATCCAAACTTGCCGCTGTTCCAATCGGCTCATCTCGGAGTCGAGCTCGAAGAGCTCTTCCGAAAAACGCTCGGCGTCTTGGTTCGAGGCCAGCGCCTTACCGTTGCGGCTGAAAATGATGGCGTAGAGGATGTCGGGCTCGCCGGCGGTCTTCTCCATGTTCTGACGGAGAGCGACCGTATCGTAATAGAGGAGCGGCGTGACGGAAAGATCGGCGACCGCCTTCGCGAGGGCTGCTCCGTGGTCCCTTGCCTGCTCCAGGATGACCGCCGTCTGCCGACGTTCCACGAAGAAGACGACGATCACCATCAGCAGCGTGATGAGCAGGGTAGAGCTCAGCATGAAGCGAGTCCGTAGACTCAACGGACGGCGGAAGAACATAGGGATTAGAGGTCCTTGGTTCGAGGGTTCTCGGGCTTCGGCTGTTCGAGCCAGATCTTGCTCATCTCGATATAGGGGTAGCCCAGAGGGGAGAGCGTGAATCCTTTCACGTTGGGGCGCACTAGAAAGCGAGATCGGTCGTAGTCCAGCGGGATGATTGGCGAGTCGTTAAGGATCATTCTCTCGATGCGACGGTAGATATCGTTTCGCTCCTTGTAGCTGGTCTCCGACCAAGCGAGGTCGAGCAGACGATCGACCTCCGGATTGCGGTAGCCGGAGCGATTCATGGGCGAGGTCGAATGGAAGAGAACCCGCAGGAAGTTGTCCGGATCGGGAAAGTCGGCCACCCAGCCGTTGTAGACCAGAATGGGCCGCTCCCGAATCGCGGCGTCGTCCAGAGACAAGACCCTTCTTACCTTGAACGGTTTGACCTTGAGGTTGATCCCGGACATGCAGTTGTCGAGACACTTCTGGCGCGCCTCCGAGAGAGGGTCCCGTCCGAAAACCATCACTTCGAGAGGGGGAAGCCCCTCTCCTTCGGGATAGCCGGCTTCGGCCAAGAGGCGCTTGGATTGTTCGACGCTATGCTTGTAAGGGGCTTCCATAGGCAGGAAACCCGGAATACCGGGGGGCACGATGCCGGTGGCGGCCGGGGTACCGGCCGTAAAAGGGCTGGCGTCGAGAAGACTCCTTCTGTCCAGCGCGTAGTTGATGGCCCGCCGCACGCGCGGGTCGTTGTATGGGCGAACGTTGCTGGGGAGGATGTAGTAGTTCAAGGCCAGTAGCTTGTCCGTTTCGACACGCACCCAATCGTAGTACTCCTCGATGGGCGTCTCGATACAGTCCACCAACTCGTTGAGCGGTTTTCCTTCCTTCGCTTCGGGCGCGTTCCAAACGGCGCGAAACGTCACGCCATCCAGATACGGGCGCCCCTCGAAGTGATGCGCATTGGCCTCGAGCCGGATCCCCTGTGGCACGCCGCCGAAGAACGGGATGGCGGGATCTTCTTGCTCGTCGATCCAATCAGAGAAACGGAATGGGCCGGTACCAATGGGCGCGTTGAAGAAGTCGTCGCCTTTGGCGAGAACCTCTTTCTTCGGAAGAATCTTGGAGCTGTACATGCTGAGGACGGACAACGCGGGGACGAAGGGCGTCGTGAAGCGAATTTGAAAGGTTCGCTCATCGATTGCCCGAAGCCCGGCCACGTTCTTGGCGCGACCCGCCCGGAAGTTTTCCGCGCCGACGATTCGAGTGAAATAGTGGAAATTCGCCTCGTTCAGACCGGCAGTGAGCAGGCGCTCGAACGAGAAGACACAGTCCTCCGCGGTGACAGGCTCACCGTTGTGGAAGCGTGCATCCGGCCGGAGCTCGAAGGAATAAGTCTTTCCGTCGGGAGAAATCTCCCAGTACTCGGCCAAGGCAGGCACGATATTCAAGTGTTGGTCGAATGCGGTCAAGCCGTCGTAGATCTGCTGGATCAGCATGATCTCCCCGGCGCTCGTGGCTCGAGCGGGATCGAGAGTCTGGATCGGTCTCTCCCAGATCGGAAAACGGAAGACACCTCCGCGGACCGGTAGGGGCTGGTCGGCCGCCGCGAAGGGAATATTAGTTCGATGCGTTGCGGCCAGAAAGAACGCGGCGCCCGTCGCCAGGCAGAGCACCAACAACGTACCCGGGATCATCCACGTATGGGATCGGGGGTTCGCGGGGTCCTTCAAGTCGACATCGGGAGGTGTAGGTGAATGGTCTTCCATGGGGCTTGATTAGTCCTGTTGAACCCGACGGCGTAGGCTCGAGCTCGGCGCTCCAGGTGGCGCCGACTCACAAGGAGTCAGCTCCCTCCAGTTGGCCCAGATTAGATGATCGAGCGCGTCTTCGCAAATGGCGCAAGTGGGGAGCCCTCTGTACGAACGCTGGAAGCGTAAGAGGCGCTAGAACTTGAGGATACCTTCGGCCACCTCGACCGCTTGGCCTCCCACACGGATCTCTCCTGGGCCCCCGTCGAGAGCCTTGTCGACCTCGACGTAGATCGTGCTGGGGCGCCCCATCTCGTATCCCTGCTCCACGATCAGATGCGTGGTTGCATGGGCTTCCATGACGCCGTGGCGGACGAGATACGCGCCCAGAGCGCCCGCCGCGCTCCCGCTAGCGGGATCTTCGGGAACACCGAGAGTCGGTGCGAACATGCGGGCATGGACGGTGGAGTTCGGCTGGACCGTCTGGCGGGTGAAGATCATGAAGAACTGCGTTTCCAAGGTCTCGAAGACGGTCCGGAGTGCGGCTTGGTCGACCTCGATTTCCTCCAGATCCTTGAGGCCTTGCACAGGAACCAGAAGCTGCGGGATGCCCGTAGAGACGACTTGCGCCGGGAGGCCGTCGGGGAGGAGTCGATCCTCGTCGAGTCCCACGGCGGCGGCTAGGAGAGCGCGGTTGGTGGTGCTCTTCAGGAACTGTGGTCTCGCTTGTGTCATGTAGACGCGCGCGACGTTCCCCTCATGGACGTGGATGTCCACCGGCAGCACGCCGGCTCCGCATTCTTGGAAGATGCGATTGGTGCCCTCGTTGAGCTTCACCCGGCCTCGCTGCGCCAGGATGAAACAGGCACCCACCACCGGGTGGCCCGCTACAGGCAATTCCGACGTGGGAGTGAAGATGCGTAGTCGAAACGCCGCCGCGGGACCAGCGGCCGGCAGGACGAACGTTGTCTCGGAGAGATTCATCTCGCGGGCGATCGCTTGCATCTCGTCGGTAGTGAGACCAGAGCCGTCCGGAACGATGGCCAAGGGGTTACCCGCAAAGGGACGGTCGGTGAACACGTCGGCTTGGATGAAGCGGACTTGCCGCGACGCGCTCATAGGCGGCTATGATACCACCGAGGCCACATGAGAAACGCGGAGCCCGAGGTCAGCGTCCTGCTTCCATGCTACAACGCCGCCGCGTTCTTGCCCGAGTGCCTGTCGAGCCTCTTCGAGCAGAGCTTCGATCGATTCGAGATTGTCGCTGTCGACGACGGCTCGCAGGACCGGACCTTACTGCTTCTCGAAGAAAGCGCGCGGCGCGACGCACGGTTGAAGGTCATCCGTCGCGATCATGGTGGCGTCGCCACAGCGCTCCGTATCGCGTCCGAAGAAGCGCGAGCCCCCATCGTCGCACGGATGGATGCGGACGACATCTGCCGACCGGAGCGACTGGCGGTGCAGGTGGATTTCCTTCGCGGCCATCCCGAGGTTGGCGTGGTTGGCTCGCGGGTGCGGTTCTTTCCTCGCGACGGGTTGACCGACGGCTTGCTCCGTTACGAGACCTGGGTGAACGGACTTCTCGACCACGAGCAGATGGTGAAAGATCTTTTCGTGGAGAGCCCTCTGCCTCACCCATCGGTGATGATGCGGCGCGAGTGCCTGGACCCCGTCGGGGGCTACCGGGAGATGGGATGGCCGGAGGACTACGATCTGTGGATGCGCATGGCGCGAGCGGACGTGCGCTTCGGCAAGGCTCCCCAAGAGCTTCTATGGTGGAGGGACCGGCCGGAGAGGGCGAGCCGCGTGGATCCAAGATTCGGCGACGAGAGCTTCGTCAGGCTCAAGGAACACTTCCTCCTGGAAGCGTTCCTAGCCGAGCAGCGCGCGGTGGCCGTCTGGGGCGCCGGACCGATTGGGAAAAGCTGGGCGCGCAGGCTAGCGAAAAAGGGAATCGAGATCACACACTTCGTGGAGATCGATCCTCGCAAGATCGGACAGCGGATCCACGGAGCCGCGGTCATTGCCCCCTCGGAGTTGGATCGGATCGTCGGCACACCCCTGCTCGTTGCGGTAGGAGCGCTCAGTCGTGGTGCCAACGGGCAGTTCGTCTCCGCGCGCGAGCAGATTCGCCCTCGACTCGCTGCGGCAGGATGGGTGGACGGCAGGGATTTCGTGTGTGTGGCGTAGTCTTTCCGCCGGACATTATTTGCATCAGTGCCGCGTCCGCCTTCGTCCGTTTTGGGGACGATGAGACTTCGGCGAGACCTCGCCGAAGCCCGAAGGGCGTAGGCGGGGGGCCCCACCCCGCGGCTTGCGCTTTTGGCGGCGCATACGCGCCGGGCTCGCTGCGGCCGGCGGTCGCGCAGGGTGCTCGTGATTTCATGAGGCGCCCTGCCAACCTGCCTTAAAGCCGGCGCTAAAAAACAAGAACCTCCAATGCTGCGGGTAACACCTCGATGCGGACCGGAACCCTCTGCATGAACTCGCCGTCGGCGAAGACTTCCATCGACGCCTTCGAATCGATCTCCACCCACGGAGTCTTGACATAGAAGACCTGCGGGTGATCCAGATGCCCTCCGCTGAAGACGCGGGGGAGCATTCGCAGAAGCGTGGTGCGTGACACTTCCTTGACCAAGCAAAGATCGAGCAGGCCATCCTCGATCGAAGCCAGCGGTGCGATGCGCATGCCCCCACCGTAGCGGCCCGTGTTCCCGACTGCGGCGAACATGAGGGGTCCCTCATAGTGTCCATCTTGGTACCTGACTCGTGCGGTCACTGGTTCGAAAGCGGCCAGCGTGCGGATGACGGCGTAGACATAGGCGCCCGCGCCGGATAGAAAGGCCGTGCCTTGCTGAGCCCGTCTAGCCACCTGGGAGTCGAAACCAGCTCCTGCGACTCCGAGAAAGACACCGGACTCAGTCCGGCCCAGATCGACGCGTCGTCTTGCACCTCCGAGGAGAGCCGCGCAGGCGATCGATAGATCCGTGATGCCGATGGTGCGGGCGAAGTCATTGCCTCTCCCGCAAGGAACCACTCCCATCGGGGGACGCGTCACCGCGGGAGCGCGCAGGAGACCGTTGACCACGGTGTGGATCGTCCCGTCTCCCCCCACGACACCCAATGCATCGAGGGGATCCGAGGCCGCTGCCTCGGCCTCCGCAGCCAGATGCTCCGGGGAGCGGGTCTCGACCAGGGACACTGTGGCGCCGGACTCACGGAGAATCGCGGTGGCTCGATGGGCCTGGCGGACGGCTCGGCCGCCGCCCGCCGTGCGATTGAGCAAGAGCGAGATCTTCATGGAGAGAGGCTATTAGATAATAATGATGTGCGGTTGGAAAATGACCGGGGCCTCATTGAACAAGAAGGGCGCGAGGGTATCGGTGAGCGCGATCGTCGCCGTCGTTTCCTACCTCCTTTTCTGCATCTTCTGGTTCGATACCGGCATCCGGGCAAGTCTACCGCCCTTCCCCGCGCTCGTTCCGGGGCTCCTCTGCATCCTCTCGCTGGGTGTCCTCTGGTACCAAAAGGGCCCCCCCCGACCTTTCCACGACCGATCGGACCATCGACTGTCGCTCTTCCTCTTCATCGTTACGTTGTTAAGCCGTGCTCCGCTGGTTGCGGTGGCCTATGGGATCCCGAG
The DNA here is from genome assembly GCA_050747785.1 of Vicinamibacteria bacterium. Classification (GTDB taxonomy): domain Bacteria; phylum Acidobacteriota; class Vicinamibacteria; order Marinacidobacterales; family DATDRI01; genus CBDANW01. The sequence continues at coordinate 7,281 of JBOGJF010000335.1, read as the reverse complement.
CTCCGACGCCGCCATCCACGGCGTGATGTCGCTCCACATCGCGGAAGGCAAACACCATCCGGTATTTGCTTATGGTGAATCGTACGACGGAAGTTTGAAGGCCCACGTGAGCGCGCTGCTTGCCGGAGTGAGCGGTGAGCCCGTCATGAGCTTCACTTTGGCCAGCATGCTCTTTTACGGTGGCTTCGTGGTGGCTCTCTTCGCGCTCGCCCGCACCATCCTGCCACGTGGAGAAGCCACCCTGGCCGCCGGACTTGCGGTGCTATCGCCCGGTTTCTTGACCGCGTGGGGTGTGAAGGCGGACGGCAGCTACGTGGAGGTGCTGGCTTTCGGCACCGCGGTTCTGGCACTCGGCGCGCGGATGCTTGCCGATCCCGGCAGTGGTACACGGCGCGCTTTCTGGATGGGCCTGTTCGGAGGACTCGCGTTTTGGGCACACATTCTTGCGACCTATTACCTTCTGATTGCCGCGGTCGTGCTCTTCGCCGTCGACTGGAGCCGGCGTGCGGTCCCTCGCACGGCGCTCTTCCTGGCGGGCTTCTTGTTGGGTAGCTGGCCGGCCGTTCTATGGAATCTCACGCGGGGCGGGCAGAGTTTCCGTTGGTGGACTCACGACCCATCGACGTTGGGCGAACGGGTGACGAGAACTCTTGCCCAGCTCTACGGCATGGTGGTCGACTCGCTTCCGGTGCTGGCAGGATGGTGGCCGATGGAGATTCCGCCGTCACCCATCTCGCCGCTACGCGTTCTCCTCATCTCGATCTTGCCTCTTAGTGGACTCGTTTTCGTCCTACGGGAGCGGGGGAGCTTCCGAGAGCTCGCGCGCGGCCGGCTCACGCCGGCGGCGCTTGCGGTCTCGTTCGCACTGCTGGTTGTCCTCGTCTTCGCGCAGAGCACGTTTGGCTGGCTGAGCGAGGAGCCACGCTATTTGATCTTCGCTTACTCGGTTACGCCCATCTTCGTGGCTTCCGCGATCCTCTGGTTGGCCAGCCGCTCCCGGGTCGCGGCCGCGGTCGCCGCGGTTTTCATTCTCGTCCTCAACCTCTATGGAAGCGGACTCTATTTCGTGCGCGCCCTCGAGAGTGACGCACTGAATCGGCGATTCGTTCGTGAGCTCGAAGAACTGGGCGTGCGCTACGCCTACACGGATTTCTACATCTCGTACAAATACAATTTCTTGTCTCACGGCAGGATACTTATGACGTCCGAGCTTGGGCCGGAACAATCGGAGCGCTACCCGTTTTACCGAGAGCAGATCGCGAAGGAGGAGCACGTCGCGCTCATTCCGCGCAGTTATCGTATGGCGCGTCGCGTCGGCCTACGCCTCGACGAACAGGGAGTGAGCTATAAACGCAAGGATCTCTTGTATCCGGTGATCTACGATCTGAGTCAGCCTATTCGACTGGAATCGCTTCGGTAAGGTCGGGTCCGCATAAAGCTCTTTCGGCCGTCAATAGACGTGGTCGCACCCATCGAGCTCGTCAGACGGCAGTGGCACGACCGCGTAGCACCGAACGGATGTCTTCGAGACGGTAGAGCCTTCCGCTTCCGGCACCGTGGCAGGTTCGGGTTGCTTCCTTCCAGGCCTCGGGAGAGATGAGATTCTCCGGCCAGAAGGGGAATGTGCGGCACTGGCGGGGACGGACGGGGTAGACCGTGCAACCCTGATCCCAGAAGACGCAGTCCCCGTTGGGACGAATACGAAGACTCGGGGCGCCATCGAGCGGTCGCAGGTAACGATCCCGAAACGTGTGTACCGTCAACTTGAGCCATCGCGCGATGCGCTTGACTTCCGGACGGCTCGGATAGACTCCGCCCGCCTGCGCCCCTCGGCAGCAGTTGTGGCACTGCTGACAGGTGAAGCGGAGGCCTTGGTGGTAGAACGGCAGGTCGGCCATTTCGTGGGCGACATTATTATATGCTGTTTAGTCTGCGTGTGACAGATTGACATGATCGCGAGGCTCGTCCCATATCTCCGAACCACCCTCGGCACCGCGGGGATCTTCGTCGCCTTGGGGCTCTCTCGTCACGTCGACGCCTTCGTTCGCGTTTTCCTCCGGCAGGAGACCGGGCAGGGTTTTCTCTCGGCGATGGGGCGCAACCTGCACTTCCAAGAAGGAGCGAGCGAGATCCTGACCGTGGTGGGATTCGGACTCTCCCTGTGGCTGGCGGTGTCGCTCTTGCTCTTCTGGCTTTCCGACTATCCGCTCGAGGAGCTTCTGAGGCGGATCGGCCGCTCCATGGTCCCGCTGTTGCTTCCTGCCTGTTTCACGACCCTCGCTTGCCTTTCCCTCATGGTCTCGCCGCAGTTTCCCTATGGCGCGAACCTCGTGCTGACCTTGGCCTACGAGGGATCCTTCGCGCCTTTGCTCGCCTGGGGTTTGTGCGCGATCTCGCTCACCCGAACCGTTTACGACCTGATCGATTGCACCTTCGTTTACGATTCTCTGGCTCCGGAGCGCTGGCCTTGGTATCGCCTCGGCGAAGCGGTGATCCCGATCGTGGCGCTAGGGATCTTTGCCCTGGCAACCCCCAGCTGGTTGTGGACGGACGGCGAGGGGCAGGGAAACATGTTCAAGTATCTCCGCATGGCGGCCGCGTTCTCCGCTTCGGGAGACCTCGATATTGCGAAGGCGGAGGGCGCAGCGGAGCAGGCGAGCTTCGCGCAGTTACTCTCGATCCTGCCGCGGACCGCGCGAGGATGGATGGACGAATCGTACGAGCTGGCCGGCGCGATCGCGGACTCCGCGGGTCGTGGGCGCGTGTACGTTGGAGACGTCGTTGCCACCCGCGCCAACCGGTCCATGTTCCGGAGCCCCAACGGTGGGATCTATTACATCAATGCCCCCGGGCCGGGGCTCTTGCTCGTGCCCGCCTATTTGACGGATCGGGCGCTCAATCGCTGGCTGGGATGGAATCGCCAGGTGGCGGCCATCTTGTTCTGGAACCTTCTCGGGGCGTTACTCGTACTGGAGATGTTTCGCTGCGCCCGCGAGGTGGAGCTCGGCTGGGGTGCGGCGACGTTCACGGCTTTCGCCTTGGCGCTCTCCCCACCCCTCCTTCCATACACCTACCAGGTCTATCCGGAGCTACCGGCCGCGCTGTTCCTGCTCTATGCCTTTCGGAGACTCCTTGTCGAGCCCGCGCCGAGCGGATGGGGCTTGCTGGCCGGGGCGTTCGCTCTCGCCGGCCTGCCCTGGCTGCATCAGAAGTACGCGGTGACCGCGGCGCTGATGGCCGTGATGGGCGCGTGGCGCGTTGTCGGAACCGCGCCCGGTCGATCCGATCGGCTGGCGCGACTCTTACTGTTCGCCTCACCGCTGGCCCTCTCCGCCCTCTCTTTGACGGTCTATAACCACGCGCTCACCGGGAGCGTTCTCCCTGATGCCACCTTTCGCGCCGCGGGACGGAGCGCCTTCGAGCCCGGAAACTTGCTCTCGGGCTTCTTGGGCCTCTTCGTCGACGCGGAAAATGGTCTCTTCGTTTATGCCCCCGTCTACGTCCTGTCGCTCGCGGGTCTGGGTCGCCTCGCATTGCGTCACCGGGAGATTCGTTCTTATCTCCTGGCGGTCGTCTTGTCCTACGTTTTCGTCATTGCTTCGTTTCCCCACTGGCCAGGGGCGGTGAGCTCCGTCGCTCGATACATCTTGAGTGTCGCGCCTCTCGCCGCTATCCCGTTGGTCTTCGTGGCTCGAAGAAGCGCCCACGACGGGGTGCTGGCGGGGGCGGCCAGCGTGTTCTTGGCGGGCACGCTCTCGTTCTCGTTCGCCTTTCAGAAGGATCTCGTGGCCAGCCATGTGACGAGAACGCTGCTCGATCGCACACGCTACAGCGATCCTCTCCAGTATCTACCGAGCTTCTTGAGTGAGGGGCCCGCTCACTTCTATCAGCTCGGCGCGATGGCCGTGGCCATCGTGCTGGTGTGGTACCTACTCACGCCGCGTGTGGAGCAAGAATCCCACGTGAGAGAGCATGAAGCCGCGATGTATCCCTGGAAGGCTCTGATGGGCTCCGCCGCCTTGGTCGGTTTGATCTTCGTGATGGGCGGTTTGCTGGAGCGTGTGCCCGCGAATACAACGGCACGTACGGGTCCGGTCGAGAACGATACCCATCCTTTGCGTCGCACCGAGGGCGTCGCACAGATGTGGGTAGAGGGCGCCTTTCCCTTCGAAGAACGCGGCGTGTGGGTCCCGGGAGCACGCACCGCACGGTTCTTCATCCGGAGCCCAGATGAGATCGCCGAGTTACGAGTGGCTCTCATTAACACGCCGGCGGTGAACGAGGTACGGATCGCCCAGCGTGGCTCTGAACCGCTGAGCAGGGAGCTTGCGCCTTCCGCTCGCGAGGTGGTCGATCTTCCGCTTCGACGCCCGTACCTGTTCGAGGGGCCGGAGGGACGACGGTACATCTATGAGCTCGCGATCCGGTCGAGGGGGAGCTTCGTCCCGCGAGATGAAAGGACGGGAGACGACAAGCGCCGCCTGGGGTGCTTTGTGGTCCTTTCTGCCATGTAATTCTTGCCTAGCGAAGGAGGCAGTGTGTACCCCCGCTGCGGGCAAGCGCATTGCCTCCAGCGCCTTGCGGATTTTGGGGGATTCGGCCCCAATTGGCACATGCCTTGCGTTCGTGAGAGGTAGGGAACCGGAGGACAGAAGCGAAAATCGGCACCCGGATCCGGTCATAGGAACCCCTCACGGATACCGGCCTTCCCCCTTCGGTTCCCTACCCTACCACCTTCACTCTCCTGGGTCTTCAAAAGCGCGGCTCCGCTCCGGTATGATGGCCATTCCGTACTCGTCATGACCGGCAAGCGGGAGGTCAGAATCTTCACCGATGGCGCGTGCTCGGGGAATCCCGGGCCCGGAGGCTGGGCTGCCATCATCGAGGAGAACGGCAGACGCCGAGAGATCAGTGGTGCCGAGCGTCGCACCACGAACAATCGCATGGAGCTCCTTGCCATCATCCGCGCGCTCGGTTCGCTGAGCGAGCCGTCGCGCGTACACGTGGTGACCGACTCACAATACGTCGCGCTGGGAATGACCCGCTGGATCCACAACTGGCAGCGCAAAGGTTGGAAGACCGCCGGCGGGGACCCGGTCAAGAACCGCGATCTGTGGCAGGAGCTTCTCGAGCGATCTCGCAGTCACAATCTCACCTGGGAGTGGATCCGCGGCCACGACGGTCATCCCGAGAACGAGCGGGCCGACGCCTTGGCCAGGGCGGCGATCGAGACGCTAGGCTGAGCGGCTTTTGGCAGGCTTCCGCTCGAGCGTTTCCCACTCCTGGTAGAGGCGGTCGAGCTCTCCCTTGAGGCTCTGGTGCGTGGCCACCACCTCCGCCGAGGCGGCGGGGTCGTCATAGAAACCGGGCACGGCCATGCGGCCTTCGAGGCTCGCCACTGCGATCTCCGTTTCGCTGATACTCTCCTCGAGCCGTTGAATCTTTTTCCTGTGCTCGCGGTCTCGATTCGATCTTCCGTTCGGTCGTGCCGACCGAGAGGGCGCCGTCTCTCTCCCCCTTTCGGTGCGAGCGGGGAGCTCCTGTGCGGGAGCCGCTTCCGTGGTGGAAGGCGAAGCGCTTTGGAGACGCACGAAGTCTTCGTAGTTCCCCCAATGGAGCTTCAGAGTCCCACCGCCCACTTCTCCAGTCTTTGTTGCCAGCTCGTCGATGAAGTACCGGTCGTGGGAGACGAAGATGAGCGTGCCACGGAAATCCTTGAGGGCTTCGAGCAACACCTCTTTGGAATCGAGATCCAGGTGATTCGTCGGCTCGTCGAGAATCAACACGTTGGCGGGATGGAGCAACATTTTGGCCAGCGCGAGGCGACTCTTCTCTCCTCCCGAGAGCACCTTGACCTTCTTCTCTACGTCGTCGGCGCGGAAGAGGAAGGCTCCGAGTATGTTTCGGAGCTGGGGGACAAGGTGAATGGGGGCCGCCTCGACGAGATTGGCGAGGACGGTCTTCTCGCCATCGAGATCGAACGCACGATCCTGACTGAAATACCCGCGGCTCACGTTGTGACCGGGCGCGACCGTGCCCGCGTCGGGCGGCTCGGCTCCCGCCAGGAGGCGCATCATCGTGGACTTACCCGTCCCGTTGGGTCCCACCAGGGCCAACCTGTCTCCGCGCTCGATCAGGAAATCGACGCCCCGGAAGACCTCCTTCTTCCCATACCGTTTGCCGACGCCTCTGAGCTCCAGAACGACGCGGCCGCTCCTCACCGGTTGCGGGAGGCGCAGCTTCAAGATCTTCCTTTCCGGAGGCACTTCGATGCGCTCTATTTTTTCCAGCATCTTCACGCGACTCTGCACCTGGGCGGCCTTGGTCGCCTGGTAGCGAAAGCGGTCGATGAAACGCTGGATACGCTCGATTTCCTCTTGCTGCCGGCGGGCGCTCGCACGGAGCTCCGCGATCTGTTTTTCCCGAATCTCGAGGTACCGGGAATAGTTGCCCGGGAAGTCGCGGAGCTGTCGGCGGTCGATCTCGGTGATGCGTGTCACGACCTGGTCAAGGAAGTACCGATCGTGAGAAACCAGAACCACCGCATGGGGGTAGCCCGCCAGGAAGACCTCGAGCCAGTTGCGTGCTTCCAGATCGAGGTGATTGGTGGGCTCGTCGAGCAAGAGGGTGTCCGGCCGGATGAGGAGGAGCTTGGCGAGAGCGATGCGCATCTGCCAGCCACCACTGAAGGTTTCGGTGCGGGCTTCGAGCTCCTCTCCCGTAAAGCCGAGCCCGCGAAGCACCTCTTCCACGCGTGCCTCGATGCTGAATCCCTCCTGACGATCCCACTCTTCCTGGCATTCTCCGTAACGTTTCAGGACGTCCTGGTAGTTAGGGCTCGTCGGCTCCATACGGCTCATGGTTTCTTCCAGGTCGCGCAGCTCGTCGCCGAGCGCGAGGACGTCGGCGAAGACGGAGGTTGCCTCTTCCCTGAGCGTCCGCCCCTGGTGGAAAAGGCCGTCCTGTGGCAGGAAGCCTACGCGTGTGCCCCGCGGCGCCGTGATCTCACCGGCATCGGGGGCCTCGGTCCCCGCCAACATGCGGAGGAGCGTGGTCTTTCCCGAGCCATTGGGGCCGGTGAGACCGACCCGTTCACCGGCGGAAACGCTCCAGGTCACGTTCTCGAAGAGAACCTGGCCCGCGAAGGCTTTGCTGAGCTTTTGGACTTGATGCATGGTCTCTCAAGAAAAAGCCCGGCTCTCCCATAGTGGAAGGTGAGCCGGGACATGAAATTATAGCATGCGGCGGTCGTTGACACGTTTTCGGCAGCGTGCTCATAAT
>JBOGJF010000334.1:0-2337 GCA_050747785.1 Vicinamibacteria bacterium | reverse complement strand
GCTCTTGGGCACGGGTTGTTCCTTAGCGGCAAGGATTCGCCGTGACGGAGGGAGCCCGTAGGGCGACCGGAGTTACGGCGGCCGAGCTCGTGGACCTGGGCGGGCGAGGCAACGCAAGCCGTCGCCGAAGACGAACCGCTGCCCGTGGGCCGACCCCGCTCTGTGGGGAGTGGGACTCATGAGGCCCGCTGTGGTTCACTATGTCAAGCTGGAATACGCAGTCCATTCACTGAGTCTCGTCGCCGGACTCTTCTCGCGGGCCGATCGCGCGCATCCCGAGCGGTTCGTGCGTGGAGCACCAAAACCTCCAGTTCTGCGAGGTCAGGCCTGGATCTACCCTCCTCCGGAGAAAACGACGCGCCAGGATGGCTCAGGAGCCGTTCTCTCGGGGCAACCCATACCTGGGGTACCCCCGTTTCAGCCTCGGCGGATCCGATCTCTAACGTCGTCGACGCCGTAGGCACCGAGCTCGGCACCACGCGGATCGAGGCTCACCAAAAAGCAGTCCACTCGTGTCTCGATGTGGGACCCACATCGATCGGGAGCTTTTGGTGCATGAGAACGCGGCACGTTCCAGTGTTATGAATCAGCACCGATTGCCGCGACTTCGCTTTCGGTTCCTTCGAGACAAGCGTAGACCAGCTTTCTGGCCATAATCGCACGCCATTCCTTGAGCCGCCGTTGAAGCGTTCTAAGTTGGCCGTCACCAAACCTACCGGGGTAGTCGACCCTGAGATCTTCGAACAAGGACTTCGCCGTGGCGTCGGGTTCTTGCTGCAGCCAGAGTAGGACTTCTGACCAGACACCTTCGAAAGGGTCTTTCCTCGTGCGCCAGTACCGGGGTTTCGCGACACGCTTGGAATGTGTGGGCCGAACTTCGCCTCGGCGCCAGAGTCTCGGCAGCTGTGACAGGAACTGCTCGAAACTCTCGTGGCGAGAACCGGCGGCGAGCTGTTGCGAGGCCACATCAGCAAGCGCCAACTGGGCCTCGCGAATGCGATGGAGGAGCTCCACCGGGTCGAGCCTCAACCGCTTTTCCTGGAGAGCTTCCTTAACCTCTTTGTTGACAGAAGGATGCGCGAGCAGCCGATCGCATGGTGTTGTCGGTTTGTCATACCGCTTGGCCACTTTACTCCCTTCTCGCGTCTTGTCGACTAGCTTGAACGAGGGCTGGAAGTAGTTCACGTACAGGCGCACGGCGGCGTAGAGGTGAGCCAGGGCCTGGCCAGCGACGCTCCCGCAGTATCGTTCGTGTCCGACAAAGCGCCGGATGACGGCGCCGTTCTTCTGTTCGATCCAAGCCTGGTCATTCTTTCTATACGCTCTCGATCGGGTAAACTCGAACTGTCGGCGCTCACAATAACCCACGAGTGTTTCGTTGATGAATGCGCTGTCGTTGTCGGTGTCGATTCCCGCAACTGGAACCGGTAACCGCTGGGCGATGACATCGATTCCTTCTGTGACGAGCGATTGTTCCCTGGCAAGCATGGGAACAGCCTCGGTCCAGCCCGAACAGACATCAGTCGCAACGAGGCTGTGGATGAAGTTGCCTGCCATCGAGCCGCCGCAATGGGCCACGAAATCGACCTCGAGATAACCTGGTGACGGTTCGTTCCAGTCCTGATACGTACGGGTGGGAACCTGCTTGCTGACCTGCTTTCTCGCCCGTCGCCGCTTTCGTTGCCCCGCTTCATGTCGTATCGGCGCAAGCATTCGGTCGATCGTGGCCGCGCTCACCCGCGACAACCGCTCTCGTACGATTGGGGCGAGGTCGAAGTGACCATGGCGTTCCAGCGATTCGGTCAGGGTTGGCAGAATGGCTTTCAATCGCTTTCCACAGATCCGGTCCCCGGCCTCCCACACAACCACGAGAGCCTCTCGGACCGCCTCGTCGTATATACGCCGCCCACTAGCCGCTGCACGAGGCTCGGATTCACCGGTCTCCTGGCCTAGCAAGCGGACCGCGTGTTTACGGTGGCACTTGGCCACTGCAACGAACTCATCGAGGATTCGGCCCTTCTCGTGTTTCGTCGATTCCCTGTATCGCTGACGGAGCACTTGCAGAAGCTCCGTCCTCGCTCTTCTACTGATACCCGTTGCCATCCGTCACCTCCCAGATCTTGGTAACACACCTCATGAGGCAACGGGTCCCGCTCGGTTGCAGGATCACTGAGTCAATGCGCCGGGAGTTTTAATTGTCGCCAATCAGACGTCCACTCGCCACTCCGAGGGTCCGGAATCGGAACCACGATGCAGCCTCCGAGAAGCTCTCGGCCCTCTCTCGTAATGACACCTAAGGAGACGAGCTGCTCCCGGAGCTCGCCCTCTTTCGGAATG
>JBOGJF010000333.1:0-2739 GCA_050747785.1 Vicinamibacteria bacterium | reverse complement strand
AGCTCTGTTGAAAATCATCGGGGCAGCGGCTCGTGGTTGAACATCTCTACGCGACAATCATTGCCGTGTCAACGGAAGCCGGATTGCTTCGAAGAGCGAGACGTAGAGCACTCATCTCGCGGTACCCAGTAGGGGTGCAATGGGAGTTGGCGGGGCGGATCGGAGTCGTTTTTCCAGTCCGAACAGCGCTTGAGTCGCTCGGGATAGCTTGTTTCGAGACGGCTTGGTCGTCGTGAGTGAGGTTCAGGCAGACGACGAGCGTGGGGTTGGCCGGCTCTTTGCGTAGAAGCTAGGCGGCTTTCTTGATCAGAACCGGAAGCATCTCCTCTGGATCGAGATAAGCGATCTCAAAAGGTGAATCGACGGGTCCCTCGCGAGGTCGGGCTCGAGGTGGATGGACGGCGGCTAGATGGGTCGGTTGTCGGCCGAAGTAGATTTCAGCCGGAGCGGCACCTCCCAAGCCTTGGTGCGGTCTCAGGTAAGTGTAGTAGTGAAGGCCTACCGCGAGGCGGCGTTCAAGCTCTCGCTTGGTTAGTGGTTTGAACGAGCGCAGGCACAAGCTGTCTTTGAGTGTTCTCCAAAGTCTTTCGATGATGGAGATGGAGCCGTACCTACCGACGGCGCCGAATCGCTGCCGGGTTCCGAGCCGTCGCAGGGTTTTCTGGAACCGAGTAGGGGCGCAATGGGAGTTGGCGCAGCAGATCTGGGTCGTTTTTCCGGTCCAAACAGCGGTTGAAGGCGGTCCGGATCCACCGTTTTGAGAGATGTCGGCGTCGTGAGTGACGTTCCAGGCGGACGAGGACCGTAGGATTCGCTGACGCTCGACCGAGAGAGCTAGGCGGCTTTCCGGATCAGAACGGGAAGCATCTTGTCTGGATCGAGATAAGCGATCTCAAAAGGTGAATCGGTGGGACCTTCGCGAGGTCGTGCCCGGGGAGGATAGACGGCGGCTAGGTGGACGGGGTCGCGACCGAAGTAGATCTCGGCCGGAGTGGCGCCACCTAAACCCTGATGCGGTCTCAGGTGAGTGTAGTGGTAGAGCCCGAGCTCGAGTCGACGTTCGAGCTCACGTTTGGTCAAGGGCTTGAACGAACGCAGTCTCAGCTTGTCTTTGAGAGTCCTCCAAAGTCGTTCAATGATCGAGATGGAGCCGTAGCGGCCGACGGCTCCGAAGCGCTGTCGGGTGCCGAAGCGGAGCAGCATTTTACGAATCCGCTTGGCGGTGAGCTGCTTTCCCTTATCGGAGACGAAGTGCCGGGGTGGGCCGAATCGAAGGGCAGCCCGTTGAATCAGCCGACCCATCTGTCTGGCGCTCGGTTCTTTCCAGAAGACCTTGGCGGCAAGCGGCATTCGCGAGAAGACATCGAGAACGACGACGAGCTTGAAGGAGAACAATCGAAAGAGGCTTGGGATGGTGGTGATGTCGGCCATCCAGATGTGGTTCGGGTGGCGAGCGCGGAGAGCCCGCGGTGAATCTGCCGTTCTTCGGGGAATGGGTGTCTTGGGTGGTGTTTCCTTCAGGATTCGTCCGACGGCGCGTTTGGAAATCTTCCAACCGGCCCGAGCAAGAGTCTGGGCGATCTTCCGGCAGCCACCGAAGCCTGAGACGCGCATGGTATGGATGAGACGGCGGACGACATCGGCATAGCGCCGGACCGGCGGGTTGGGTTTGACCAGGGAGCCCACGGTTTCCTTTCCGGGATTCGCCGCCACTTCTTGCTCCCAGCGAGCGACGGTGTTTCTCGATATCGCAAAAAGCTGGGCGGTTTCCTTCTGGGAAAGCCCAAGGAGCGACTTGAGCTCGAGGATTTGGAATCTGAGATACGGCGTGTAATGAGGCCGCCTCCTCTCCGGGACCTTCTGCCATCGCTCGGCTTGGATTCGGGAGACGGTTTCGTAACTGCGCGCCAGCAGAGCGAGCCTTCGAACCTCGGCAAAGACCATTTGAAGGGGCTCGCCAGAATTTCTGTACTCGGCGAGCTGCGCTCCACAGGCGAAGCCGAGGAGTCGGGTGGCTTTGATCAAAGCCCGCAGAGCATCGGGGTCGAGATCGGGATGGGTAGCAAGCGAAGCGAGAAGCTCCCCGGCGCGAGAACTCCCCTCCATGGTGAACCTCGCCTTCAATAATGTCGGGGAGTGAACTGGGATCAGGATAACACATGGTGGACGAGGCGAAACCATTACTTAGCGAGGAGCGACCTTCGGTCCTGAGTCTATCGAAGAGCGTGGTGCACTTTGCGCTGGGGACGCTTTGGCTGTGGCTCGGGTGGCGAACGAAGGCGCTCGCGAGTTTGGACCGGGCACTGATGGCCGATTTACCGGCGTCCCAATCGCTCCACCGGATTGCGGAGAGGCGCGATCTAGAGGAGCTCCATTTGAGAGCCGGGCTGCGCCGCGTTCCCGGCAGCCGAGGCGATCCGGAGGGGCTCACCCCGTGCGTAGAAGACGACCCCCTCGACGTCATGTACCGGAAAGAGCTCCCGCGCCGCCTCGAGATAGAGCTCGATCTGCAGTCGGTGCTCCGGCCGCTGGCCCCCGGTCTTGTAGTCGATGACGACGACGCGCCGGTCTCGGAGTAGCAGGCTGTCGATCGCGCCGCGAAGGATCTGGCCTCGACGGCGAAGGGAAAAGGGGACTTCGCGGAAAATCTGTCCGCTGGATGTGTCGAGAAGCTCCTTTAGCTCCGTCCGCTCCATGAGAGCGTGGTAGAGCTCCGCAGCCGACTGGGCCGCCTGTCGT
>JBOGJF010000332.1:0-2561 GCA_050747785.1 Vicinamibacteria bacterium | reverse complement strand
GAGGGGTCTCATCTGGACCGCCACCGACTCCGTTTCCTGGGACTTGACGCAGACGAGCACGTAGTCGACTGGGCCGATGTCTTCGATTCGATCGGTGGCCGGAAGCCGAAGCTCCAGATTGCCGTTGGCGCTCCGGACACGAAGGCCCCGCTCGACCAGGGCGCGAAGATGTGCCCCGCGAGCAAGGAGGTGAACGTCCGCCCCGGCTTGCGCCAGGCGTCCGCCGAAGTACGCCCCGACTCCACCCGCTCCCAGTATCGCGATCTTCATCGGCCGCAAAGGTCCTAGATCACCAATCAGGCGACCGGGATCAGACGATTCAGTTTCTCCGCGAGCGCCTTTTTGGGCACCGCACCGACGATCTGATCGACGACCTGACCGTCCTGGAAGAAAAGAACAGACGGAATGGATCGGATGCCATATCGCTGCGCGATGCCCGGCTGCTCGTCCACGTTCAGCTTGCCGATGGTGGCTCTTCCGTCATAGTCCGAGGCCAGCTCCGCGATGGCGGGAGCGATCATGTGACACGGGCCGCACCAACTCGCCCAGAAATCGACGAGCACTGGTTTCGAGCTCTCCAGCACCTCGTGGTGGAAGTTGTTCTCGGTCAAGGTCACGTATTTTGCGTCATTCGACATTACTTTCTCCTTTCGGTCTCGGCGTCGAAAGCAGGAGCCTGCTCCTGTCGTGAAGCCGAGCCACGGGTCAATCCAGTATGGACAGCGTCACACGAGCGACGTCGCGCAGCACAGTCCGGTCGTGACTGGCCATTCCCATCACGCGCAATCCCTGGAGGCTGCTCAGAAGAAAGCGCGCTAGCGCCCGAGCATCGTACTTTCTCGAGAGCTCGCCGTCCGCCTGGGCGGTCCGCACGGCGGCGCAGAGGGCTTCCTCCAGGCGGGAGAGGTTGGCGCTCACCCGCGCGGCGGTGTCTCCGTCGCGGGCGGCCAGCTCTACCGCGGAGTTCGTCATCAGGCATCCCTTTCGGCCCGCTTGGCCGGCGCAGCTCCGAACGACCTCGTCGAAAACCTGACGGATGGCTTGCCTCGCCCCGCCGCTCAGTCCGCCAGCCGCCAGACGATCGAGGATCTTGGCGTGAAAGACCTCTTCGTAGCGGTCGAGCGCGGCCAGGAAGAGACCATGCTTGTCACCGAACGCGCAATAGAGGCTCCCACGATGGATACCCATGCGGTCTACCAGGTCTTGAATGGAAGTCCCTTCGTAGCCCCGCTGCCAGAAGACCTCGATGGCCTGGTCGAGCACTTGGGTGCGATCGAACTCTCTCGGCCTCGCCATGACTGTCCTTCGTCGGTCCCTATCATAGCCATTCTTGAACAATCAGTCAAGAATTGACCGGGGCTGGCCCAGAATGAGGAGGGAGGGCACCTCTCCTACCCAAGGCGAAGCGGACGGACTCCGGCTATAGGCCGTCCTTGCTGCTCGAGAAGCGGATCTTCAGATGCCCCGGCACGACACTCCAGTGTCGCAGGAACAGAAACCACAGGATCGAGATAGCCGCCATCTCCAGGGCTTCCTCCATCGACCTCGAGAAGTGATCGAGCGCGTCATAGGAGGACTCTCCGAACCGCGACTCCGTCCACGGCTCCAGATCATACCGATCCGAGATTGCCGCATACAGATTCCAGGGATGGTCCGGCTCCAGACCCTCCAGGAAGTCGAGGCCGACCGCAAAGACTTGAAACGCGATGGCCGTCGACAAAAGCACTCTCGAGGATGGCGACCCGAGCTCCCGCCAAAGGAACACGAGCATGAACAGTCCCAGAGCGCCGAAGAAAGGAAGGAAGATGAGCTGCCAGGTATAGCTCGGGAAGAAGTCGAGCGAGGCTCCCGTGGCGACTCTCATGGCGTCGACGGTGCTTCCCAGGCGCTCGTGCAACTGTGCCCCGTCGTCGACGGCCATATAGATGAAGAAGCTCGCTAGAACCAGCCACGCGGTTGCCTTCCACCCCATCCCCGGCTGTCCTCGAGTGACAAGGTAGATCAATCCCAGCGTGAGCCCGGCCAGGAGCGTCTGGGTCGTGGCGAACCAGGAGGCTAAGCTATCTTCCCGGGCGATGTTGAACAGGCGGCGCATGGCGCCGATATCGGTCCATTCACCGAAGTTGATGTGATAGTCGAGAAGAACGAATAGAATCTCCGCGACGACGCAGAGGATGAGCACCCGTCGGGCGAGCGCTTCAGAATCGATGGTCAGCTCGACTGCGGTCGACCCCGCGACCCTGGCCTGGCGTCGTCGCTTGCTCACAGCGTCCTAAGACGCCGGTCCCCGGCTCGAGAGTCCCAGGACCGGAATCGAGTCGATGGTAGGGTTCTTACTCTCCAGTCACGAGTTGAATGGACCAAACCAAGAAAGGTAGCTGGCCATGAGAGCGCAAGAAGCATTCCATCTCTTCTCGACGGTGGTTCTCGTATCCGGCACTGGGGGGTATACGTTAACCGAAGATGCAGGAAAAACCAAAGCGTTCACCGCGGCTCGCGAGGAGACCGCCGCCGTCGATCTTCGGAGTAGGGGACTGCGCGACGTTGGTGAACTATCCGGC
>JBOGJF010000331.1:0-4040 GCA_050747785.1 Vicinamibacteria bacterium | reverse complement strand
TCCAGCGACGCAGCGGCTCCCATGCGCCGTCCGATCGCGTCCCGCGGGTAGCCCCGGGCGTGAAGCCAGACGCAGAGTCCTTCTAGCGACCCGCCCAGGACGGACAGTGATGTGTAGCGGGCGTGGGCCCGCGGGAACAGCGATGCTAGCATCGAGACCTCCTTTTGGGGTGCGCCGAACGTGGCGCGATCCCGATGCTAGGCAGCCGAGTTATGTGGAGTCGAACGGCCCCAGAAGCGAGCGACTAGTGGACTGTACCATTGAATATGGGACCATGGTGATGTACGATGGGGCATGACATCATCTTCAACCCTCGCGTTGGAACCTCACGAGAAACGGGAGTTGAGCTGGCGGGCTCGGTCCCGAACACTGCCCGCTGGAGACGTTCGGCGCGCCCAGTTGATTCTTCGGCTCGCAGCTGGTCACTCCTATTCCACGATCGTGGCTGCCTTGGGCTGCAATCGGAGCTACATCAGCCGCTGGAAGGAACGCTTTGAAAAAAACCGCCTCGCGGGTTTGTTTGCACTTCATCCGGGTCGTCACGTGCAAAGGCGCACGCCCGCCTTGGAAGCTCGGATCCTGGAGTGGACTCGGAAGCGTCCGCCGGGTGGCTCGACGCATTGGACTACGCGCAAACTCGCGAAACATCTGGGAGTCAGCCACATGATGGTGGCCAGGGTCTGGACAAGAGCGCGCTTGCGCCCTCATCGGCTCGAGCGATACATGGCGTCCGATGACCCGAACTTCGAGAAGAAGGCCGCGGACATCATTGGCCTTTACGTCAACCCCCCTCAGCATGCCGCCGTCTTCTGCGTGGATGAGAAAACCGCCATTCAAGCCCTCGACCGCCACGACCCGGTTCTGCCTCTGTCCCCGGGAAGGGCGGAACGTCATGGCTTCGAGTACTTCCGTCACGGAACCTTGTCTTTGTATGCCGCCTTCAATACGCGAACCGGTGAGGTTCTCGGTCGCACCGTGCGACGGCACACCAGCGCGGAGTTCGTCGCTTTCCTCTCGGAGATCGTTGCATCTCAGTCTAGGCAACGTGAGATTCACATCATCGCCGACAACCTTTCGGCACATAAGACCCAGAAAGTGAGAGATTTTCTGGCTCGACACCCGCGAGTCCGTATTCACTACACTCCTACCTATTCATCCTGGCTCAACCAAGTCGAACTGTGGCTGTCTAAGATCGAACGTGACGTCATCGCTCGGGGAATCTTCTCCTCGGTTCCGGATCTCCGTCGCAAAATTATGAGGTACATCCGTCACTACAACCAAGCTCCTAAAGCCATTCGGTGGACCTACACCAACACGAAACACCGACTTCGTGCTGGTGCCGATTCACCTGTTACAGTCCACTAGTACTATTATCGAGGTAGCGGAACGTCTTCATCATTGAATTCGTGAGGTGCATATTGGTGCACGATGGTGTAAAATAATGATATGTCGAACGTCGAAAAGCCTAGCCGGCAGAGCATAAGCCTTCCACCGCGCGTCGCTCGTCGAGTAAAGTCCCTGGCCAAGACGAGCCGCACGAGCGCCAATAAGATCATCGTCGATCTCATTGAGTCCGGGCTTGAAGCCAAGGAGCAAGAGAGGAAACGATTCTTCGAGCTGGCCGACCGCCTCGCGCGTTCGCGCGACCCGGAGGAGCAGGAGCGCATGAAGGAGGAGCTAGCGCACCTCACCTTCGGTGAGTGATGCCCAGAATCCAATGGACCAACCTGCCTCCGGTGCTCCGTGACCACCTGTTCGACCGACTTCGCGAGCGCAAGATTACCGCGGAGGACCTTTACAAGCTGAAGATTTGGAGGGAGTCAGAGCCGGACGCTCCGGACGGGCCGTGGTACAAGGACTTCGGCTCCTTCAAGATCTGCGGTGAGGGGAAGTTTCCTAAAACGTTCTTGCTGCGCGGCCAACCTGCCAAAGGGCTGAAACTCTAGGCGTCAGCCGCGAAGATTGTGGATACAGTCCAGAGAATTCGAACGTGGTAGGGATTCACAAGCTACCGTAAATGGCCGGGCTGCGAAGAGGATCGGGAGGGCGATTTCAGGCGGCGTTCTAACTGGCGAGTTCGTGGAGAATCCCAGGGCGGTTGTCCGCCTACGCCAGATGCCTCTTTGCGAAAGCCCTGCCCGATCCTGACTTGAGGTATTTCTCGAAACGCGTCGCCAATGACTGGTCTTGGAACTCCATTACAGCGACCAACTCCCACGGCTTGTGCTCTGCAGTGTGGGGTGACTGACCTGCGTTGTGCCAGTTGATCCGCTTGCCCACGTCGCGGGTCAAGCCGACGTAGTGGCGCTCCGGGTCCTTGAGACTCCGGAGCACGTATACGTATCGCTTGGCTTTGGCACTCACATAAGAGAGAGACGAATTCTGGCGAAGAGTCCGCCCTTTCCGCCTTCCGCCTACGCTCGCCTTGAGCATCACAGGCGAGCTTCGGCGAGAAGCCTGTAGTGAAATACATGGGCGAAGGCTGGTCCGCCTTCGCTCGACGTGATCCTCGTAGCTTCGGCGAGACAATTTTTCACGGCGAAGCCGCGAAAAATTGGTGGACACGGACGCAAAGAATTCGAACGCGGTGTTGCTCTCCGTTCCCCTAATTCCCGAGGCCTAGGATAGTGTGCCCACGAGCGCGGAGGGCGCCACTGCCCTTACCGGCGAATTGACGTAATCCCGTACGTTCCTGGTGGCGATAAGCTCGGCGTGGCAGGCCACCGCGGCTGCTACCTGCAACGCGTCCTCGAAGTCCTTCATATCGAGACCGCCTGCAAACCGCAGACTTTCTGTGTTGGTGGGTGAGACGTTGACGAATTGGGTCAACTCGAGCAGGAAATTCCGTGCACTACTCTTCCCTCGGCTCGGCGCCACAAGATAGTAGAAGTTGGAGACTGAGTGCCACGCGATGAACGCGCTCCCCGGCCGACGTTCAAGAGCATCGACTAGCGCGGAGGCGGGCGCCGCATGGGGTTTACGATCGAGTGCCACGTCGACGAGGACGTCTGTATCGAGTAGAACGATCACAAATACTTCTCGGCAAGACGACGGTAGCGGGCGTCACGGCGCTTGGCGACGCGGAGCCTACCCCGCCATCGGTCGGAGAACGAAGGACGCTCCGCCTCGCTCATTTCGCGTAACGCCTGCTCGATGAGCTGGGATAGCGAAACTCCAAGAGATTTCGCATGATCCTTGGCCTTGGGCAACAAGTCCTCGTCGATGGTCACCGTGAGTTTGGTCTTCATGTCGCAGTCCGTATACGTATTTATACTACAAGTATACGTATTCTTCAAAGCCGACCACACGCCGGGCAGTTCGCCTTCTGCTAGGGTTTGCTAGAGCCGACGGGATCAGCGGGTGAAGCCCGCCTCCGTCAGCGCAATCAAATTGGCTTCCGCGCGCAACCTTCCCGCGCGGAAGGCTGGCCCCGCTAGGCCAGATGCCTTTTCGCAAATGCCCTACCCGATCCCGACTTGAGGTATTTCTCGAAAGGCGTCGCCAACGCGTGGTCTTGAAACTCCATGACAACGATCATTGCCCACGGTTTGTGCTTGGCTGTGTGAGGTGATTAACCTGCATTGTGCCAGTTGAGCCTCCTGCTCACCTCGCTGGTCACGCCGACGTAATGACGCTCCGGGTTCTTGATGCTCCGGAGGATGTCCACATATCGCTTGGTGTAAGTGCTCACCGGGAAAAGAGACGAGTTTTCGCGAAGAGTCCGCCTTTCCGCCTTCCGCCTACGCTCGCCTTGAGCATTACAGGCGAGCTTCGGCGATGCAAGACAGTGTGGTTTACCTAGCCGTCCGCCTACGCTCGCGTGGCGCGAGCTACGGGCGAGACCTCGCCGGAGCTTCAGCGCAGGCGGGAAGCCTGTCGTGAAATACATGCGCGAAGGATGGTCCGCCTTCGCTCGACGTGATCCACGTAGCTTCGGCGAGACAATTTTTCGCGGCGAAGCCGCGAAAAATTGGTGGAGGCGGCGGGAATCGAACCCGCGTCCGAAGATCTTCACCCGTTGCCTCTACACGCTTGTCCGG
>JBOGJF010000330.1:0-8516 GCA_050747785.1 Vicinamibacteria bacterium | reverse complement strand
GGCCCGTGCTGGTCTACGAGGCAATCCAGCAGACCTCGCGTGATCGTGACGACGGCCGCGGCTCCATGGCACACGCGATGCTCGCGTCGCGCCAGTCGGCGTAGCTTCGCCGGTGTGGGCGGGGCCGCGCCTGAAACGTCGTAGAGGCGCGCCGTTTCCTCGGAGAAGACCGACGCCACGGTGTGCGCTTCATAGAGCGTGGGCAGACCATGGAGCCACTGGGTCCGGATCGCGAGATCGGCGAGGACGAGATCCCGCGTATAGACGGCTTCGTGTCGTCCGTCCTTCATGAGCGGCAGACACTTGGCGCCGAAGACGAGGTGCCCCCACGAAGTTCCCGGTGCGGGGATCGCCAATCGCCGCAGACGCAGATTGGGATGCGGAGCGAGCCCAAAGAAATCGAGGCACGCGGTATCCGATCGGGAATCGCTCCGCCGCACCACGAGCTCGACGCCGATGCCGTCTCGGGCAAGGGCGTGGCAGGTCTCGATCGTCTGGATGCCGTTGGCCCGCTCCATGGGGAAGCGGATGTCGGCGAGGTAGAGGACGTTCAAGGGACCCGCCCATACCGTTCCGCGATGACCGTCACGGTCTTCACTGCCATCACTGCCATCACTGAATGTAGCCCAGCGCCCGGAGCGTATCTTGCATCTCCTGATCCAGCTCCACGCGGTTGCGTCCTGCGCCCAATGGCAGCTGCCATACACGAACCAAGTCGTCTTCGACGTGGAGGAGCTCGGCCGCTTGCTCGAGCGACACGGTGACGTCACGCGGCGTGACGGTGAAGGGCACGGAGATCGCTTGGGCTCCATCGGCACCGGGCGTGCCCAGGGAGACGGTCTCGGTCGTCAATGCGGCTCCATCCACGAAGAGGTTGAACCGAACGAGCGCTCCCTCCGGGCGCGTCTGAATCACGAGATGCCGCGTGCTGTCGTCGGCGGTGAAGGTGAGAGCTAGCCGCTTCCGCTCGTCGTCGATGTCGAGCAAGTCTCCAGTCACGATGGGGAATCGAAAGGCGGAGGCAATCTCCGCGTCGCTCACGGCTTCGACCATCACGCGCGTGCCGGGCTCCTTGCCGCGCAGCGACACGTGGAGGCCGTGCTGCGACAACTGGACGACGCGATCGAGCTCCGCGACGAGCTCGCCCGCATCTTCGGCAAGCGATGCCGGCGACGGCAGGAGGTTGCTCCGCTCCGCCGGGTCCTTTTGGCGGTCGAACAAATGCTCTCTTGGCTCGGGCAAGAGCTCGCGGATGTACTTGTAGCGGTCGCCGTGGACGGCGTAGCTTACGTATTGCGGGGCGACCAGCTCGGCGAAGACGCGACGACTCTCTTCTACTTCTCCGTTCAACGCGATGCTGCGGCCTTGAAAAACATCCGGAATCGAAAGACCCGTGAGCTCCAAGAGCGTCGGCGCCACGTCGATGTTGCCGTGCAGCATGGGGAGGCGCCTCCCCGCGTATCGTGAGCCGGGGAGCTTGAGGATACCGGGGATGTGGAGCGCGTCCCGGAAAAGCGTCTTTCCGTGCCGGGTGAACCCATGCTCGCCGAACTCCTCACCGTGATCGGCGGTCACGAAAACGAGGGTCTTGTCGTAGATCCCGAGCGACTGGAGCGTCGCAACCAGCTTGCCGATCTCCCGGTCGTTGTAGGCGAGCTCGTTGTCGTAGAGCTCACGGTCGCGGTCGAGTCCCTCGGTCGATGTCTTGACGAAGACTGCGTCGAAAGGGGGCCGCGGCCGGTAGCCGTAATGGAGATCCAGCGAGTGTAAGTAGAGGAAGAAGCTTCGCTCGCGGTTAGCCTCCAGCCAGGGCAGCACGCCTTCGGTGATGTCGGCGGCGTCGCTTTCGAGCGCGTTGATGTGCGCTCCTTGGGAGCGTGCCTCGAAGGTCCTCAGATCGATCCAGCGATCGAACCCTTGATTGAAGAAGAAGACGCGGGGGTTGATCACCGGGTTGGCGACCCAGGCCGCGGTCGCGTAGCCGGCGTCTCGAAATACCTCCGCAAGAGTCATCCGCTCGAAGGAAAGGGCGTCGTCGATGGTGCGCGCCTGGTGGTACATCGGGAGCAAGGATGTGAACAAACATCCGGTCGACGGTTTGGTCCAAGGAGCGCACGAGACGAGCTCTTCGAGCACCAAGGAATCCTTGGCCAGCTCGTCGAGCGAGGGCGTTGTGGGTAGCCCGTAGCCGTAGGCGCCGACGTGATCGGCGCGAAGGCAATCGACGACGTAGACGATGACGTTCGGCCTTTCCTCTTCCGACTGCAAAGGCGAGCCGACGAGCTCTGGGTGTCCCAGCATGACCGTGGCGGGCGGACCGCTCACCGTGAGCTCCAGATCGACGCTCTGGCCGGCGAGAGCACTGAGATCGATACGCCGCTCGACCCAGTCCCGCTGTTCCTTCCACGTCTCTTGGTAAAGGATTTCGCCGCTTTGCCGCGAGAGCGCGATCTCGACTGGGGTTTCGGGGAGCCGGACCGCGAGCCCGAACCGGAGCTCGGCGCCTTCGCGGATCTCGGCGCGAAACGCTACCCGGGCGGGGGTCTCGAGAACCAGGGACGGCCTCTGATCACCGTGGATGCTCACGTCCCGTACCTCGAAGGGTGACGCACTCCGCACGACCGCGTTCCGCAGGGATCCGGGTTGGCGCTCGTTGGCCTCGCTCATATCGAGCAAACGCTGATACGTTACCCGGGACCGCGTTTCGCTCGCGCAGGCATCCAAAAGTAGCAGCAGAAGAAACGCGAGGCGTGAGGTCTTCGACGTCAGCGGCCTCATCCTGTGAGCTCCTGCCGGGCACAGGTGTC
Organism: Vicinamibacteria bacterium; assembly: GCA_050747785.1. Classification (GTDB taxonomy): domain Bacteria; phylum Acidobacteriota; class Vicinamibacteria; order Marinacidobacterales; family DATDRI01; genus CBDANW01. The sequence continues at coordinate 5,709 of JBOGJF010000330.1, read as the reverse complement.
CACGACGACGTCCGTCGCGTTGAGACCCAATCGTTCCAGTTCCCGATTCAGTAGATCCCCCTGACGTTCGGCCACACGTTCCGGAATGGGCTCGAGCACAAGGAACGTGGCGCGGCGGTAAAGCGTGGGCGCCAGCGCGAGCATGCGGGTGCTGAAGTCTGCCTCGTCGGAAGCGAAGTGGACCTCGTCGAACCCGTTGGGAGCGGCGCGGTCTCTCATTGTGAGCAGGATCTTCAGGAGAGTCGGCTCCGGATCGGTCGGGAGACTCTCGCTTCCTTCATGGGGGATGACGAAACAGACTCGGCTGGGACGTCTCGCGCGCGGCTCCAACACCAACGGGTTTCCCCAAAGTATGGATCCCATGCCGCGCGGGGAGCTCGCCTGGAGAAGCAGCGTTTCCGTTTCGCGTGGGAAGGGAATCTCCAAAGAGATCCAGCGCTCCTCCCGCCGTCGGGGGTTGAGCTCCGCGAGCGTCAGCGCGTGAGGGCCCGGTGGAGGGCCGGGTAGAAGAGTGGACACTCGGGCCTGCAAATCGGCCGAATCCTCGCGCGAAGCCGACGCGGCGGCGAACACACGCAACACCGCCGCCAGGGTACTGGTTGGCGCGAGCGGGATCTCCGAAGGCACCGGCGCGGTCACGGCAGGAGCCCCGAGAGGACCGAGCCGGGTGAAGGAACCGCCCGAACCGCCAAGAAGACGTCGAGCGACGTGGAGCTGTCCACACTCCAGGGGATCGCTCACTTCTCTCGAATGGGACCAGCCGAGAAGTGCGGCTCCAATCGCGGCCGCGGTTGCCGCCACCACGATACAGGTCGTCGCTCCTTCCTGAAGCCGCGTTCGGGCGAGCATCGCCGCAAGCAGGACGACCGACAGAGCCAGGCCGCAGAGCCGCCAGCCCCAAACGTACGAGGCTGGTCGATACAAGAGCTCCACCTCGTGCGCGCCGGCGGGCAGAGGCAGGGCGCGGAAGTAGAAGTTGGCTTCCAGAAGGGTCATCTCCTCGCCGTCCACCCGCGCGTGCCAGCCGGGGTCGAAGCTCTCCGAGATCACCAGGTACGACGGTAGCGCGGAACGGGTCTCGATGCGCATCGATTCGGCACGGTAGTCGACAATCCGGGCGCCTGCGAAGTCACCGCTGTCGGACCATTTCGCCGCGGCTCCCGTGGAGCGAGGGAAATAGCACGACGGCTCGGTGGGAAGCAGGACGGTCCGCTCGGGGCTCATCTGCGGATCGAGGAGCCTTGCATAAATACCTTGTTCTTGGGGCAGTACGATCGCCTGCTCGGCCAGCCACACGCGCGGTAGCCAGGCGCCGTAGAGGAAGACCCTCACCTCGTCGTCGTAGACGAGCTCGAGATACGCAGGATCCGGATTGGGCCATCCCGCGGGAAGGATGAAGTACTTGATGTTCCAGATGCGCAGGAGATTCGTGGGGCGGAAGGACGAGAGCCAGATCCAGTTGTTGGACGGATCCTGCTCGGCAAGAAGCTCCTCGCCGGTGGCACCGCCGGCGTAGAGGCGGATCCGTTTCATGTAGCTTCCGAGGTTTCTCGGCAGCAGGGAGTGGTACGCCCCGACGTCCTGGATCTCGTACGCACCGAGCGTATTGGGCCAGAAGGGACTGTGGTAGTTGGCGAGAAGCGTCGCGACGCGGAACGTGTCGGGATCGCTTCGAAGAAACTCGATGACCGGGAAATCGGGAAAGGGAGGATAGTCATCGGCATCGACGCGCGGATTGAAGGCGCGCGCGTACGAGAAGAGATCGAACGCGATCAGAATACCCGCCAGGACGGCAAACCGCTGGGTTCCGATCTTTTGCCGCACCCACAACTCGAGGGCCAGCAACGCAACCAGTAGAAGGCCGAGGGCTCCGGGGAGCCGAAAAGCGCTGAGGAGGTCCGGTCGCTCAACGAACCAAGCCGCCGGCGTGGCGATGGTTCCCAACCCCAGCAGGACCCAGCCGAAAATCCGTTCGCGCTTCATGCCGGGGCTCGCCGTCCCGATGACCTGCGAGATGCCGACTCCAGCGAGAAGCGCGAGGCTGAAGTTCGCGAGCGCCACGTGGGTCCCCAAGTAACGCAGTTGCTCGACGCCGGGGACGAGCGCGTAGAAGAATCGGAACAAAGGACTCCCGGTCGCGATGCCCACGCCGACGACGAAAGAAGCGAGAAGCGCGATCACGGGCCCACGTGGGACACGACGAAACGCCGCGGGAATGAACAGAAGGGGCAGCAAGCCGATGTAGAGCTGGCTTCGGTCGATGGAAGGAGAGAAAAGCGTAAGAACGAGATCCAGGCCGAGACCCGTTGCCGAAAGCTCCGCCGCTGAGACGACCGGGCGATTGGCACGACCGATAAGCTCCAAGGAAGGGAGCAAGAACGGTGCCGCGAGCGCCGCGCCGAGAGCGACCGCGCCGGCGCCTGCAAGCCCGCGCCACAGGATGAAGGTCGGACGCCGCAGGCCCGCGAGGCGAACGACACCGTAGACCGCCGCTCCCAAGAAATTGATGTAGATGTCCGGATAGTGGCCGGCCAGGATTTGAAACGCGGCGACCGCCGCGAGCCCGACGAAAGAACGAATGCGGCCGGTGCTGACGAGATCTTCGACCAACGTCAGGAGCAGGGGAAACCAGACCAGTGACGGGAGAATGAAGGAGATCTCGGCGCGATGCGTGATGCTCGGTACGAAGCCGTAGAGCAGGGCGCCGAGGACGGAACCGGTAAGCGTCGCGCCTAGCCTTCGGAGAAAGAGGAACGCGAAGATCTCGACCAGGAAGAGATGCATCAAGATCTCCACGTTGTGAGCGATCTCGGTGTCCAGGATCGCGTAGATCCAGAAGGGTGGGTAGAGCATGCGGCTGAAGCCGGCCGCCAAATGCGGCATGCCACCACCCGCATACGGGTTCCAAAGAGCGACGCGACCTTCCCGAGCGGCCCGCGCCGAGATCACGTCGAGCGCGTAGCCGTCGAGGATCGCGTCCTTGATCCGAGTGTTGACGACCGGATGCTCGGGAGTGATCTGTCGCCAGGGCTCGAGATCCTGGTGCAACCAATCGGTGGGGAGAAGCAGATCCCCCCGAAAAACCTCCCAGAAGCAGAGGCAGGGCAGCGCAGCCAGAAGAGCGGCGACCAAGATCGCTTTTTGTTTGCCCATCCGGGTCTTACGCTAATGAAATGCTTTGGCTAGATCAACACGTTGGGTTGCCTTCGAATCGAGGAGGCTCTATCCTCGTCAGCAGTGAATTGCTGTAAGCTGCCCAAGATTTTACGACTGATTTTCGGCCTACTTGTCGTGTCTCTCCCGCCTGGGTGTCGCTCGCAGCCTCCGACTGCGGCGGTGCTCATCGTCGTGGATGCGCTGCGGCCCGATCACTTAGGCCTCTACGGCTACGAACGCCCAACGTCTCCGCATCTCGACGAGTGGGCGGCCCAGTCGGCGGTGTTCGAACGCGCCTTCACGACGTCTCCATGGACGTTGCCCGCCTTCGGGTCTCTCCTCACGGGCGAGATCCCGGCCCGTCATGGCGCCGGAAGCCGGGTGCGGGCGTCAAATTGGACGGTGTCCAGCCGCGTCGATGACTCGCTTCCCACGCTTCCCGAGCGGCTTCTTGCTTCGGGGTTCACGACCGGCGCGATCGTGAACAATCCGTGGCTGCCACCCGCGGTCGGCCTGGATCGCGGTTTCGCCGAGTATGACTATCAGCGGTCCGGAGAGAGCGATCATCGCCGTGCTGACGAGGTCGTCGACCTCGCGCTCGCCTGGATCGATCGGAACGCCGGGACACCTTTCTTCTTGATGGTGCACGTTCTCGATCCCCACATGAGCTACGACGCACCCCCGCCATTCCGCGGGCGGTTCACGTCGGGGCTCGCGGGCAGTTTCGTGCTGCCGGTGGGCGAGCCACGAAAAATGCAGAGACAAGCGGAGTCCGTCCCTGAGCTCGAGCGCGCCTTCGTACGCGCCGCCTACGACGAGGAGATCGCGTTCGTGAGCGAGGAGCTCGGGCGTCTGCTCGCCGGGCTGCGTGAGCGGGATCTGTGGAACCGCATGATCGTCGTCCTCACCGCGGATCACGGCGAGGAGCTCTTCGATCACGAAGGGTTCGAGCATGGACATAGCGTTTATCAAGAGCTTCTTCACGTGCCGCTCGTGATTGGAGGGCCGGGCGTGCGTCCGGCGCATCACGCCGAACCGGTATCTATCGTCGACATTCCCCGTACGATTCTCGATGCGTTGGGCGTCGAGAGGGGCGATTCTTTGGTAGGCTCCGCCGGCCTATCGCTGTGGCCCGTTGTCACCCAAGGAGACGTTGTTCCGAGCCGGTTGCTGACCGCGGAGGGAACGCTCTACGGCTCGGAGCAGAGGGCCGCAATCCAGTGGCCGCTCAAGCTGACGGTAGACATCGGAAGTGGACGTCGAAGGCTCTACCATCTGGAGCGAGACCCGGGAGAACAGACGGATCTGGCTCCGACCGAAACGCGAGCGGTGAGATTCTTGTCCCAGGAGCTGAGCAACACGCTCCGCGAGGCGCGGGAAGGTGTCCAGTCCGAGGACGTGCCGCTCGATGAAGCCACAATCGAGGAGTTGCGCTCGCTCGGGTACGTCAACTAGGTGTGATAATGAACTTCGTCGTTCCACTCACCGTCCTCACATTGGGAGCGCTCACGCCTTCGGCAGGAAGCTGCGCGTGAGGAAGGTCTTCCTCTTCTCGAACCCCCTCGTTCTCGGAGTCTTTGGCTCGTAGGTTCTGCGCGGGCTCTTGGCATCGTCGGAACGCCCCCACTCATCCTGCGTGGCGACGACGAGGAACCACGCGAAGATCGAGACGTTCACCGCCGCCAGTAAGAGCGTGAGATCGAACCCCAAGCTCATCCGAAGATCGTTGGCCCAGGAGATCATCGACTCCAACGCCAGGTAGCGGAGACTGTAGAACCTCCCCAACCCCGATAGACAGAGCATGTTCAGCACGTAGGTCAGCGAGATGATGCCGACCGCGATCTGGAGTCGCCGGGAGAACAATCCCGTCGCCGTGAAGGCGAGGATCATCGAGTGAGGGTGGTTCTGGTGGACGCCGAGGGCCAATATGCCGTAGGTGAAAACGACGGTCGCACCCGCGAGAACACCGGACCTCACGCCATAACAGAACCACGCGACCGACAGAGCGAAGAGGCCATAGGCTACCGGCCGAATGGGAAACTGCAAGGCATCGATCCGCGCGTACGCTACCGATCCGGCGAGGGGCTCACCGCTCGTCAAGTGACCCATGATCCACCAGAGGTTGGCATAACCTCCGGAGAGCCGGTCTTGAAAGATGATACGAAACACGTGAGTGACCGCCTCCTCGATCGTGCCGTCGAGCCAGTAGGGGATGAGGGCCACTCCCACGACGCCCGAACCGACCAGCGCCCCGCGCAGAATGGAAGCCCGGGAACGATAGAGCGCAACGACCACCGCCGGTAGCACCAGGAGACCTTGCGGTTTGATGAGAGCCCCGACAGCGAGGAGCGCCCCCGCCCAGCCCGGCTTGCCGCGGGTGGCGGCAACGAGCGATCCGACCGCGAGAGGCGCGTACGCGCCGTCGAGAAAACCCAGCACCGCGCTGTTGAGCCAAGAGACCGGTAGCGCCCAGTAAAGAGCGGCGAGCCACCAGCCGCGGCGATCTCGGAAGACGTAGAGCAGAAGTAGCGTCGCCGCCACGTCTCCCAGGAT
>JBOGJF010000329.1:0-2073 GCA_050747785.1 Vicinamibacteria bacterium | reverse complement strand
GAAGCTCGCCTCGGCGCCGCGGAGATCCCCCTGCAGCAGGAGACCGATGCCGTAGTCGTTCCAGCGGAGCGCGTCGTCGGGATGGAGGATCGACGACGGGTTCTGAGGCGCTCCCGGCTCGATGACTGGGAGCGTCACGGTGGCCTCCGCCATGGTCACGATGGGAAGCTGCGGCACTTGTTTCAGCACGCCGGAGACGTCAGCGGTGTCGCGGGTGAAGAGCCAGCGTCCGTCGTCGGCGTGGGGGCTGAGGTCGAACGACTGGTGCTCCGGATCGCGCTCGCCGGCATAGGCCCAGTGCGTGTTCCACCACGAGAACTTCCGGTAATTGAGCTTGGCGCTCAGCGTGATCTCGGAGCCCGAGTACTGGGGCACTTGGAATCGGAAGCGGACCGTGTCGGCCGCGCCGGGAGGAATGAGCCGCACGTAGAGGACGGAGCGGGCGGCCCAGGCGTTCCTTTTGTTGATGGGGTTTCCGTTCCCGTCGAGAAGAAACGCACGGTAGAAGTGCGCGGCGGGATCGACCTGGCCGGTGCCGCTGTCAGAGACGCTGCCGCTCCAGAAGAGCGTTCGACCTTCGTTGTCCTCCGCCTTGAGCTCGAGCCAGACCTCGAAGGCGTCCACCGTCCCGCCGGGAAAGAAATGGCCGACGTTCCGGGTGCGGACCACGGCGTCGACGCGCGCGGACTCGCCCCGCACCAGCACCGGTTTCACGCGATCGAGGGGCGCGAAGATCTGTTCCGGAGGGCGCGGCGCTTGCTGCCGAAGGGGGGCGGGCACCTCCGCTTCCTCGCCAACGGCGAACGTGCTCGCAATCTGACGCTCGGCGGGTTGGGCCGGGCGGGGTGTCGCGTCGGCTGGGGCGGGCTCTTCGCCGCGGACGAGGGCGAAGAGATCCACGGTGACCTGTCCGGCCTTCAGGAAGTCGACGACCGCCTGGAGCTGCTCGTTGTCGTCATAGGCGACGGGAAGCGCGGTGTTGGCGGCCGCGAATCGATGCGAATGGATCATGCCGTTCCGGTTTCCGGCGTCCTCGGAAGCCGTAAGCGGCATGTGGCAATCGTTGCAGGACATGGGCTCGGCCGGATAGTAGAAGGACCGGGCGCCCTCGCCGGAGACACCGCTTGCCTGCCAGTTGTCGTACTCGTTGAAGCCGCGTAGCCAGCGGTAGTGGTTGACCGGCGCGTCCAAGTGCACCTTGTGGCAGGAGGAGCAGAACGTCGAGACGTCACCCTGATGATGAGGCTTGAGGAAGGTCCGCCGATGCGGCTCGGGATCCAAACGCAGCACGAAGTCATGGAGCCCCCGAACCCAGCGGTTCTCGCTCGTCACCAGATCGTGAATGGCAGGGTACTCGAGGACGAAGCCGCCTTGTCCCATGGTCGAGGGAACGTCCACGATGGAGTGGCAGGAGACGCAACCGAGCCCGGCGTGGGCTTCGGGGCGGTCGATGATCTCTTCGATGGGAGTGTCCATCATGCCGGAGAACAAGATCGCGTGATCGTGGCATCCGCCGCACCACTTCGAGGGTTGGGTGCCGACGACACTTTGCATGTACTCGACCGACTTGCGATACCACTGGTTGTTGAACGACGCGAGGTGGTGGGCGGAGCTCGTCCACTGATCGTAGATGTCCGGGTGGCATCCGGCCTCGCCACAGGTCGCGGATTCCATGAAGAAGTCGGCGGGGATCAAGCCCCCATGCTCGGTTCGTGCCGAGGACGGGAAGAAGGGACCGTTCTCGCCGCCCATCGATTCGCCATCCATGGTCGCCGGCGGCAGATCCTGGTTCACGGACGGCGTATCGCTCTTGGCGAGATAGTGAGCTCCGCTCACGAAAAGGATCGCGCCGAGGACGAGTGCCGTCGCCAGGCGTCGGGAGGCCACCATCACCACGAGGAGAGCCGCCACCACCGAGATCGCGATGTGCGCGACCAGGAGCGGCCTCATCGGGCGCAGGTTTCCGAGCACGACGAGCGCGAGGCCCGTCAGCACGGTCGCGGCCATCGCGGCTCCCACGACCCACCAGAGAAGGGGCGTCAGCTCGCCTCCAAGAAGGTGTCGAGCCAGCGG
>JBOGJF010000328.1:0-2578 GCA_050747785.1 Vicinamibacteria bacterium | reverse complement strand
GTCTCTATGCGGTCAACACCGCCGGTGCCGTGCTCGGGCCTCTGCTCGCGGTGTTTGCACTCTTCCCGGCCGTCGGCCTGACGAAGACTCTCTACGTCGCCGCCGGAGCGGATTTCTTGGTGCTGTTTAGCGTCTTTCTCGCTCGCCGGGCGCTTCCCGGTCTCTCCGGCTCGACGTCCCTCGCGTTGCTGCCCAAGGGAGAGCGGCCCGCCATCCTTCTCGTTGCGGCGATGGCCGTTTCGGGCGCTTCCGCCATGGTCTACGAGGTCGCGTGGTCTCGCACGCTATCGCTCGTCTACGGCTCGTCGATCTACGGCGTCTCCATCATGCTCTCGACTTACCTTCTCGGCATCGCCTTCGGCTCGGCGCTGGCATCGTTTCTATTGCGAAGACGGACCGCGCCGATCTCCTACCGAGTCGCTAGCTGGCTTCTGATCGGCTCGTCCGGGGGCGCCTATGCCAGCCTCTTGGTCACCCGCAATCTCCCATACGTCTTCTTGAATCTCTACCGTTCCGCTCCCGAACGGGACCTCACGCTCTTCATCATCCAATTCGTGGTCGCGGCCGCGCTCATGCTCCCCGCCACGCTGTGCCTCGGTGCCATGCTGCCGGCCGTGGTGGCGGCGCTGCCGTCGTCCAAGACCGATCTTGGTCACCGCGTTGCCTGGCTCTACACCGCGAACTTGGTAGGCGCCGCGACCGGAGCGGTTCTTGCGGCCGGAGTCTTGTTGGGAAGCTTCGGCATCGACCTCTCGGTCCGCGTGGCGTCCCTGGTCGCCCTGACCGCGGCCATGTTGCTCGCGGCGGCCGGCAAGGTGGGTTCACGGGCGCCACTCACGGTCTCCGCGACCATTGGCCTCGTCATCCTCGCATTCAATCCCACTGGAGAACTCCTGGTGATGAGCTTCGGTCTCTACACCCACCCCCAGGACTCGTCGAGAGATCCCTCTTCGCTTCGGGAGCTGGTCGAGTCTCATCGGCTCGTGTACTACCGCGATGGCCCGAGCGCGACGGTAGCGGTCCAGAAAATCAACCGCTTCATTCTCCTCAAGATCAACGGCAAGACCGATGCCTCGAACGGACCGGGGGACGTCTCCACGCAATTGATGCTGGGCCACCTCCCATTCGCGGTCGCCCACGCCGACCGCGTGGCGGTGATCGGCTGGGGGAGTGGCATGACCGCCGGCGCCATCCTGAGGCATCCCGTGGAGTCGGTCGACGCCTTCGAGATAGAACCGGCCGTCGTCGAAGCTTCTCGATTCTTCGAGCCTGGCAACGGCAAACCCCTCGACGATCCGAGACTCCGCCTGGTGATGGGAGACGCTCGCAGCGAGCTCCTCCGCACGAATCAGGACTACGACCTCATCGTCTCGGAGCCCTCCAACCCCTGGATCACCGGCGTCTCGAATCTCTTCACCCGAGACTTCTTCGAGATCATTTCATCGAAGCTGAAGCCGAACGGAATCGTTTGCCAATGGTTCCATCTCTACGGCATGTCCGAGGAGTCGACACGCTCTCTCCTGGCCACCTTCCGCAGCGTGTTCCCTCATGCTCTGGCATTCAAGGATCGCGACCTCATCCTGTTGGGCTCGCAGCGCCCCATCCAACTGTCCATGTCGCGTGCCAGCTCTTTCTTCGAGGAGCCGGCGATCCAAGAGCAGCTGGCGAGCGCCTTCATTCGGTACCCTGCCGACATCATCGCCGAGCTGAGCCTGGACGACGCTGGCATGGCGTCGTTCTCGCAAGGAGCGCCCATCAACACGGATGACAACCTGTTGCTCGAGCTGGCCGCGCCCCGCAGCCTTTATCTTGACCGAACCGATGCCATCCGGGGGGCGATGCGGCGTCATCCGCCCGCGGTCATCGAGGCTTTGACCGACTATGACTCCGCGGCGGACGCGCACCTCGAGCTCGCCGCCTCTTACTTCACCGCCGGGAAGAAGGAAGATGCTCTCGCCGCCTGCCTGCGAGCCCTGGAGGCCGGCGATTCTTTCGAAGGTCTCAAGCTTCTCGGCCAGACGCTTCAGAGCCTGGGGAGGATCGAGGAAGCGCGCGAGGCCCTCGGAAAGGCCTTGCTGCAAGAGAGCGAAGACGCTCAAGGAAAGAGGTTCGTCGAGAGGCTCCTCCGTTCGTTGGACGAGGTCACCCCCTGAAGCTATGGAACAAAAGTCGTCCGATGAGCGCGCCTAGTCTTCCGCCAGGGTCCGAAGGAAGGCAATGACCCCCGCGATCTCGTCTTCGGCGATCGTTTGCACCGGATTCATCTTGCCCTTGCCCTTCAGAATCACCTTTCGGATCTGGTCGTCGGACTGATCCTGAACGTGGCTCGATCCCAGATGAGGGATCTCGACCCCTGCCAACTTCTCCAAGGTCTCGACCGCGGTCCCGTCCTCGCCATGGCATAAGGCACAATGTAAGTCATAGGCCGTCTTGTTCGGCTCGGCGTCTTGCGCCGAGCCAACGTGTGGATGCGCCAGCGTGAGCAGCCACGCGAGGCCCAGGCGATGGATGCGGCGGCAAGTCCCACTCATCAGATTTGTCGTCTCTCCCCGATCCACGTTAATCCAAACATATCTAG
>JBOGJF010000327.1:0-4504 GCA_050747785.1 Vicinamibacteria bacterium | reverse complement strand
CGCTGGAGGCGATGGCGCAGGCGCTGTTTCAGTCCTGGTTCGTGGATTTCGACCCCGTCCGCGCGAAGGCCGAAGGCCGCGACTCCGGACTGCCCAAGCCTCTCGCCGACCTCTTTCCCACCCACCTCGTGGATTCGGAACTAGGGGAGATCCCAGAGGGATGGGAGGTCGGGACGCTTGGTGATGTATCCTCGTTGAACCCTGAAGTCTGGACGAAGCAGACCCGCCCACGGGAGATCAAGTACGTCGATCTTTCGAACACGAAGTGGGGCCGTATCGAATCCGTAGCTGTCCATTCGCAGGCCGACGCTCCAAGCCGAGCACAGAGAGTTCTACGGGTCGGGGACACGATCGTCGGCACTGTGAGGCCCGGAAATGGTTCGTACGCCTTCGTCTCCGAGGATGGCCTTAAGCACTGGTTTTGCTGTCCTTCGGCCCGCGAAGAGTGAATACGCAGAGTTAGTGTATTTCGCGGCTACGGAAGCAGAGAACATTGAAGCGTTAGCTCATTTGGCAGATGGAGCAGCGTATCCGGCAGTTGGTTCTGAGTTCGTCGCAGCAACGCAAGTCATCAAGCCAGACGATAACGTTATTGAGAGATATTCGTTTGTCGCCGGGTCGCTGCTTCGAAGGATGGCTGAGAGCGAGCGTGAGTCCGTGACGCTCGCCGCTCTGCGCGACACGCTGCTGCCAAAGCTCATCTCTGGCGAACTGCGGGTGAAGAATGCCCAGAGTGGTGTCGAGAACGTATAATTAGAACAGGTGAAAGGGCGTCGATTCCACAATGGCCAGAGACAACCAGGGGCATAAGGCTCGCATAGAGTATCTGCGGGTTGAAAACTACCGTGCGCTCAAGCACGTGGAATTCAAGAACATCACGCCGATGACGGCCCTGCTTGGCCCCAACGGCAGTGGCAAGTCCACCGTCTTCGATGTTTTCGCATTCCTATCGGAGTGTTTCGAATCAGGGCTGCGCCGCGCGTGGGATCGTCGTGGGCGCGCAAAGGAACTTAGGACCCGAGGCGGCGATGGTCCAGTTGTGATCGAGATCAAGTATCGGGAGCAGGAGTTTCCGGTCATTACCTATCACCTTGCCGTGGATGAGCGCAGGGGCTCACCGGTAGTGATCGAGGAATGGCTGCAATGGAAACGAGGCAGCCATGGTAGGCCATTCCGGTTCCTTGACTACCGGGAGGGGTACGGTCGGGCCATCAGCGGGGCCTTGCCGGATGAACAGGATACCCGCTCGGAGATTCCGCTGAAGTCACCGGACCTGATCGCGGTGAACGCGCTAGGTCAATTTGCGGACCACCCGCGGGTGGCCGCGCTCCGTGACTTCATCACTGGCTGGTACGTTTCCTATTTTTCCGTTGATGAGACCCGTGGCCAGCCGGAGGCGGGACCGCAGGAGCGACTGTCCCGGACGGGTGATAACGTGGCGAACGTCATCCAGTACCTGGCCGAACAACATCCTAACCGGCTGGAACGCATCTTCAATGTCCTACGCGCACGGGTACCCAGGGTCGAGCGCGTGCTGGCGGAAGCCATGCCGGATGGACGCTTGCTGCTGCAGATCAAGGATGCGCCCTTCGACAACCCTGTGCTGGCGAAGTTTGCCTCGGACGGCACACTTAAGATGCTGGCCTATCTTGTACTGCTATATGACCCCGCCCCTCCGCCGTTTGTCGGCATCGAGGAGCCGGAAAACTTCTTGCATCCGCGACTTCTCCCTGAACTGGCGGAAGAGTGCCGCGCCGCGTCTGAACGCTCGCAGTTACTCGTGACGACCCACTCGCCTTTCTTCGTGAACGCGCTGAGTGCGGAAGAAGTGCGGGTGCTTTACCGGGACGAACAGGGCTATACGCAGACGGTCAGCGCTAAAGACATTCAGGGCGTGCCCGAATTCATGGAAGCGGGCGCATCTCTCGGCCATCTATGGATGGAGGGAAGATTCAGTGTGGGAGATCCCCTTGTACGCTCAGGAACGCCGGCGAAACCGTCGAAGGGGAAGTAACGGTGGAACATGTGGAGCTGCTTGTTGAAGAACCATCAATGGAGGCGGCGCTTCGCTTACTCCTGCCCAAGATACTCGGCGATCGGTCCTTCGAGATATACCCGCACCAGTGCAAGGACGAACTGTTGCTCCGGTTGCCGCAGCGGCTCCGTGGATACGGCCAGCGTCGTATGAGTGATGCATGGTTTCGCGACCACTGCTGCATCGTGGTCCTCATCGATCGGGACGACGACGATTGCGCGCTGCTCAAGCGGCGCCTAGAAAAGATGGCCGACGACGCCGGCCTGGCAACGCGTTCGAGCCCGAGAGGCGGGGCCCACATCGTGGTCAATCGTCTTGCAATCGAAGAACTTGAGGCATGGTATTTCGGCGACTGGGCGGCTGTCCAGGCAGCTTATCCGAGAGCGTCCGCGACAATTCCTTCGCGGGTGAATTACCGTGACCCGGATGAAATTGCGGGTGGCACGTGGGAGGCGTTCCAGCGAGTGTTGCAGAGGGGGGGCTATTACAGCGGCGGACTACGCAAGATCGAGGCCGCGCGCGCAGTCGCGGGCCATATGGAGCCGTCGCGTAATGCCTCACCGAGCTTTTGCATGTTTCGGGATGCACTTCTGGAGATGGCGGGTGGCTGAAGCTGCGGCTTGACGAAACCCAGCGTCAAGAGTGCCAGGTCCTCGGTAGTCCAGAGGAAGTGCGTTTCGACTTCGTCGTTCGCGTGGGAGGAACTTCTTGTCGATTGAGGTAAGAGCGAGTGCAGGCGGACACACTGCCGGTGATGACAAGGATTTACGGACACGCCTTCCCGCCGACGCGCACAGCCTGAGGGCGACGGGATTTCGGTCGAAGACCTCCTCATGAAGCCGGTCGTGCATTGGGTGAGAGGGTGACCGCGTTCGCGGAATCGGTCGTCGAACAGGCCTCTCTCGCTAGCTGGAATGCGTCGGCTGGCAGGTCTTGCACGGGCCCGACATCGCGCCGGACATGCTCGCCGCCGAGCGGGCCGACTACGGCGAGGTAGTGCTGGTCGCGGTGCCTGTGCGACACGCTGCTGCCCAAGCTCATCTCCGGGGAGCTGCGGGTGAAGGACGCGGAGCCGCGGGGGTGCTCTGAGGCGCAGGCCGACGGATTACTCAGGGTGATGAGTAAAAATACTCAGTGGACTCGCGATCAACCGGTCCACAAACCAGCGAATAGCCGACCCGCAAATTTGCCATCAGCAGCTAGGCAGGCGTCATGACAGCCGCGTTGTCCGAATCCGCCGTGGAGCAGGCCGCCCTGACGCGGCTCGAAGGAACCAGCTCGCCCGTTCTGCAGGGCGTGAAGGTGGCACGCGGCACGTCCGGCATCCGTCGCCTAGTGGAGGCTGGGGGCTAGAGCATGGATGAGGGCGAATCCTCGACGCGCGGCGAGGTGGTCCTCTACGAGGCGCCTGACGGAGACGTCCGGGTCGACGTGCGGCTGGAAAAGGACACCGTCTGGCTGTCGCTCGGCCAGATGGTGGAGGTTTTCCAGCGCGACAAGTCCGTAATCTCCAGGCACTTGCGTAACGTCTTCGCTTCCGGAGAGCTGAAGCAGGAGGCAACTGTTGCAAAAAATGCAACGGTTCAGCGGGAGGGGGACCGCGAGGTTGTCCGCGAGATCGAGTACTTCAATCTCGACGCCATCCTTTCTGTAGGCTACCGCGTCAACTCGAAGCGCGGGACCCAGTTCCGCATCTGGGCCACCCGCACGCTGCGCGACCACGTGCTGCGGGGCTACACGCTGAACGAACGCCGCCTCCGTGAGCGAGGCCTCGGCGAGATGGAGCAAGCCGTGCGCCTTCTGGCCCGGACTCTCACGACACACTCGCTCGTAAGCGACGAAGGACGCGCGGTTCTGGACGTCGTGCAGCAGTATTCGCGGGCCTGGCGTTGGTTTTTTGAGTACGACGAGGGACGGCTACCCGCGGCACCCGCTCAGCCGGTGGCGCCGGCCGCATCAATTCCTCTCAGCGATGCCAGGGCGGCTATTGCCAGCCTGCGCGAGGCGGTCGCGGAGCGGAGCGAGGCGGGGCCATTGTTCGGCCAGGAGCGCGGCGACGCGCTCTCTGGAATCCTCGGTGCCATTGAGCAGACCTTTGACGGCAAGGCGCTCTATCGCACCGCGCAGGAGCGCGCGGCGCATCTTCTCTACTTCGCCGTCAAGGACCATCCCTTCTCCGACGGCAACAAACGGATAGGCACGCTCCTCTTTCTGGAGTACTTGCGGCGTAACGGCCTCCTGAAACGCACGGACCGCAGCCCGCGTCTTGCAGACAACGCCACAGTAGCCCTCACGCTTCTCATTGCCGAGAGCGAGGCAGCCCAGAAGGATCTCATGATTCGCCTGGTGCTGAACCTGCTCGGCGACTAGACGCCATGACGGCATGGGGCGTCACCGAATCCGTCGTCGAACAGGCCGCTCTCGCCTGGCTGGAAAGCGTCGGGTGGCAGGTCTTGCACGGCCCGGAGA
>JBOGJF010000326.1:0-3415 GCA_050747785.1 Vicinamibacteria bacterium | reverse complement strand
ATATACTCCACTGAGTTTATAGACGCACCAACAGGGCCCCATGGGAGCGGTGTCGCCTCCGCCTCCACCTATCGGCCCTCCTATCTCGGGAATAATGTCCCGCCAGGGGACGCGTTTCCAGCGATATTCCAAGTAGGTGTCGTTTCTGCTGCTAACCTGCTTCCATGGGCCCGGTTCACACTTCAGACCATGAGGATCTACATAGCCAATGGGTGAGTTGAATACATAACCATAAAGGTTGTAGTCAGCCTCGAGGCCAATGGGATCTTCGCTTGTCCATCTACCGAGCGCCGGATCGTACGCGCGATAACGAGTAAGCGATACGCCCTCCGTCACCCGCCATCTGTGTCCCGTATAACCGACGGTGGTTACGTCTGTCCCAGTCGTCAACGAACGACGCCCCCATGGATCAAAAGAATACCGCGCGAGCATAGACTGCGAGCTGTTCGTCACCTCCATTGCGCTACCGAGGTGATCCCGGGCAAAGAACCTGACTGAACCGGCCGCTTCCTCACCCAATGCGAATGCGCGAAGTGAAACTGAAGCACCGCTATTCCCACGTTCTTCACAGATCGCGCTATCGCACCATAGCAAACGAATATCGCTCTGTACGACGCTGTTCTCCTTCTCGACCATTCGTACTCGCCGCTGCAACCCATCGTAAGAGAACTCCGTCCGATTCGTCCCAATTGTGATCGCCAAAAGCTGGTTCCGGGCATCCCACTCAAACGTCCTTGTACCATCACCTGTCAAGTTTCCGTTTGCGTCGAACGTGAACGTCTTTGTGCTTCCTGAGATGCTGACTTCGTACGTATTCGTTCTCTCGTTTCCAGCGTAGTCTTTCGCTTTGACGACCACCTGGCTTGTGCCCGAGCTGACCTGGGCGCCACGCTCGAACCTGTTGTCGGAGGCGACGGTTGCCGGCAGTCCTTGGATAGTTACCGTCGCCGCTTCGTTAAGCGTTCCCGCAAATCGCATCGTTCCGCCGGGTGTTTGGCTCGTGAGGCGATTCATGTTGTCGTACGCAGAGAGCGTCGGAGCATTATCGATCTGCTCGACCGTACGGTTACCCGCCGAGTCGTAGGCATAGGCATGACGTTTTAGGATTGTCGGCGTTGGGTCGGTTGTTCGCCACACCGCCGTTCGAAGCTGGTCCGCCCGGTCGTACTCGAAGTCATAGGCTTTTGCCGGGTTCGCGTCCTCCTGCCGGGTCCACGTCTTGATGTTTCCCACCAGATCGTATGTGTAATTCAGTTTCGAAATCGTGGCCCCGTCCGATTTCCGGTGGTGGATCTCCTGAAGCCGGTGGTCTCCGTTGTTCGGCGAGTAGCTGTAGGTCGACGTCTGGCCGTTTGGATACACGACTCTCCGAAGCCGGCTCGTGACACTCTCATATTCATAAGTGAACGTCCCAAGCGCGTTCGCCTCCGATTTGATTCTGCCCAGTGCGTCGTAATCGTAGGTAAGAGCGACCCCGTTGATCGCGCGGCCCACGACACGGCCAAGCTCATCATAGGGGTAGGTGATCACGTCGTTCGAGAGGGGACCGTCGACGCTTGAGAGTCCGCCCGCACCCAGAGGCGGTGTGCTGCCGATGGGGTGGTACCCATACGTCGTCGTTCCTGTGCCGTCCACCATCGTCGCCACCCGGTTGAAGGCCGCCTCGTAGGTGAAGCTCACGTTGGGAGTCTCGTACTGCTCGTTCGTGTAGCTGACTCCTTGCAGATTGTCATCCAGCAGGTAGCTGTACGTCTTTACCTGTGCCTTCGCGTCGGTCACCGTCTTGAGCCGGGATGTCGTCGTCTCGTAGGCGTAGAGCCATTCGCTCGCGTTCGCTCGGATCTCTTTCGTAACGCGCCCCTGGATATCTCGTTCCCACTCGGTACGGTTTCCGTTCGCGTCGATTAGGGCCTCCAGGCTTCCGCATCCGCACCACTGCTGGGTCACCGTCCTCCCGAGGGGATCTGTCGTCGCGGTTACTCGCCGCAGGGCGTCATAGGCGCTGTGGGTCCACCTCCCGAGCCGGTCCCTCGTTCGCACAGGATCGAGCCGCTCGAAGATGGTTTCATCGAAGGTCGAGTCTGGGTAAGTTACCTTCGTTTGCCGGTCGAGGGCGTCGTAGTCGAACGTGAGCACGTAACCGTCGCTGTCCGTGACTGTCCTCGTTCTTCCAAAGCTGTCGTAGGTGTAGCTCGTTGTGGCTCCCGTGGACGGACCGGTCATGCTCTGCAGGTAGCCGTTGGTGTTGTAGGAATGGGTCGTGGTGCGGTTCTCGATGATCTGTGCCCTCGGTGGCGTGGTGATCGTGAGAAGCTGTCCCTGGCCGTTGTAGGTAAGGGTCGTCGTGGTCCCCGCCGCGTCCTTCACCGTGAGGGGCTGATGACCAGCGTTGTACGTTACCTCTTGGAGCAGATCGTAGGTAGCGCCGTTCTTCTGCTTGACCTTCAGGAGATCGAGTTCGTTCGCGGCGTACTCATGGAGGGTTTCTCGGCCCACAGGGTCGGTAAACCTGGCAATTCCGCCCCTTGAGTTGTACTCAACTCATGCATTTTCGTTTGTTCTACAACTCGAAGGTCACCCAACAAGGGGGCTCGATTTCGCGGCGCTGCGTTTAGAGAGCTACTTTCCCGCTTCGCCGTTCCGCCTTTCCCTGGGATGGCATCGGTCGAGGACCTCGAGAAGCTCTTTCGTTGAAACCCGGGTGTAGAGCGCGGTGGTCTTGAGCCTCTGATGTCCGAGGAGCTCCTGGACGTGACGAACGTCGGCGCCGTGGCGGAGAAGATGGGTCGCGCAGCAGTGACGCAGAAGGTGCGGATGGACGCCCGCGATCGCGGCCGCGGCGGCGTGCTTTCGTACGAGGACGGCGAGGGTCACGTCGGAGATGCGCCCGGCTCGTTTTCGATATCGGCTAAGGAAGAGAGCCTTCTCTCCGGGATCCTCGAGAAGCCGAGGGCGAACCTCTCGAAGGTAGAGATCGAGGGCCGCGGCGGCCTGGCCAGCCAGGGGAACGACGCGGTCTCTCTTTCCTTTGGTGTTCCGAATCAGAAGCCGTCCAGGCTGGAGGTCGACGTCGGTGACGTCGAGACGGACGCACTCGCCTCGGCGGATTCCCGTTCCGTAGAGAAGCTCGAGAAGCGCGCGGTCTCTCTTCCCTCTCCAGGAGCTCGAGGAGGGCGCTTCCATCAAGCGCGAGGCCTCACTCTCGGTAAGAATGCGACGAGGAAGGCTCGAGGAAACGGGAGAGCGAAGCTCCGCGGCGGGACTGCGAAGGAGAACGCCTCGCTCGACGAGATAGCTAAAAAACTGACGAACGCGCTGGAGGTAGATGGCCCGGGTCGCGAGGCTCAGGGGTGGAAGGGCGCGCGCGAACGAGACGAGATGTTTCTCCTGAACGGAAAGGGGATCACGGATGCGC
>JBOGJF010000325.1:0-7183 GCA_050747785.1 Vicinamibacteria bacterium | reverse complement strand
GGCTGGAGGCGCGCTTCGAGAGTCGGCTGCTGCCGCTGTTCAAGCGGCGGACGGAGGAAGTGGGCCGGCTGCTGCCCGAGTTGTACCTGCACGGGCTGGCCCACGGCGACTTCGATCTGGCCCTGCGGGGCCTGCTGGGGGAGGCCGCGCCGCTGTCGGCGGCGTCGATCGCGCGGTTGAAAGCGAGCTGGCAGACGGAGTACGAGACGTGGAAGCGCCGGCGGCTGGACGCCCTCGAGCCCGTGTACGTCTGGGCCGACGGCATCTACGTCAAGGCGGGGCTGGAGAAGGACAAGGCGGCGATGCTCGTGCTGATCGCGGCGCTGCGGGACGGGCGGAAGGTGGTCCTCGCGGTGGAGAGCGGGTATCGGGAGTCGATCGAGAGCTGGGCCACGCTGTTGCGGGACCTCAAGGCCCGCGGGTTGCGAGGGCCGCAGCTGCTGGTAGCCGACGGACATCTGGGAATCTGGGGGGCGGTGACGACGGTGTTCCCGGAGGTGGCCGAGCAGCGCTGCTGGAATCACCGGATTGTGAACGTGCTCGACACGCTGCCCCAGAAGCTGCAGGGCGAGGGGCGGGCGCTCCTCACGCCGATCCCGTACGCCGAGACGCGGGCGGAGGCGGAGCGGCAGAAGGGCGCATTCCAGGCGTGGGCTGCGAAGAAGGGCGTGCCCGGCGCTGGCCGGCGCCTGGCCGAGGACTGGGAGCGACTGGTGACCTTCTACGCGTTCCCGAAGGAGCACTGGAAGCACCTGCGGACGACGAACGTGGTCGAGTCGCCGTTCGCGGTGGTGCGGTTGCGGACCGCGGCGGCGAAGCGGTTCAAGAAGGTCGACAACGCGACCGCCGTGATCTGGAAGACGCTGCTCGTCGCCGAGCAGAGCTTCCGCCGCCTCGACGCGCCCGAGCTCCTGCCCGAGGTGGCCGAGGGCGTCACGTACGTCAACGGAGAGCGAGCGAAGCGGGGCAACGAGAAGGCCGCCGCCTGATCTTGTTTACACACCCCTTGACAAGGCCTCTGCGACCACAACCTCCTCGATAAGTGGCGCACGGTCGGGGATGTCTTGGTCGCGCCTTTTGTGTCGAACCGTACGTGGTGAGGGGGACCGCCGCCGGTCCTCCGTCGGCTGGGTTCTCCCGATGGTCGGCCTCCCACGGCCAAGGGTCGCGTACGTACGGGGAGCGTTCTCGTCGGAGCTTTCATGGCACCCGTCGAACCGCTAGACTGTTATCCAGATGACAAAGACACCACCGAAGAAGTTTGCCTTGTTCGCGGCGCTCCATGAGGAGTCGCGCGCCGGCTGGGTATGGGTTTCTCCGGGCGATTCTCCTGAGGCGACGTTCATTCGAATTCGAAGGCATGCGGCAAAGGGGGCGGTCGTCTGCGAGCGCCGAACTGCGGACGCCAACTTTCGGCGCTACTACAACGAGCGACCGTACACCAACAAGCTGCCTGACTCCGGGCCCTTTCTCGTCATCAGCGACAGTTACCGAACTGGGCTCGGAGTCTCGAAAGCCCGTGA
Source organism: Vicinamibacteria bacterium (assembly GCA_050747785.1). Lineage (GTDB taxonomy): Bacteria > Acidobacteriota > Vicinamibacteria > Marinacidobacterales > DATDRI01 > CBDANW01. The sequence continues at coordinate 5,660 of JBOGJF010000325.1, read as the reverse complement.
AGCGGAGTTGGAGCTGTCTGAGGCTGGCTTCTGGAGCCGTCATCTCACGGCTTACAACCACCATCCCGATGCCGCCATCCGTCTCGGCGTCCGGCTGGGAGTGCTCTCGGTCGCCTTGGGCCTCTTTGGCGCGCTTCCGTTCATCGCGGCTGGCGTGAAGTACTTGTGGGCTGCCGTTTGGTGCGGAGTGAGCGGTAGCTGAGCTAGAGCGGGGTATGTACTCGATAGGGTGGTCGATTCTCGCCAGAGCGCCCTACTTCCTGCGTTTCCGAATTCTCTGCACCCAGTCGTCCAAGTCCTGAATCCGCTTCTGGAGGTCAACGGGCTTCGGGAAGGGTGTTCCGTCCGCCGGCGGCTGATCATGCCCGCGTATCCAGCGGGAGCATTCGGTTATCGCCTCCTCGACCATCGTGCAGTCACCTTCGGTGATGTCATGCAGGTGGCGGACCTTCTTCGTCTCGATGCTGTGCCGATATCGCTCGACCACGTCGTTGAGCAACACCTCGCCGACCGCCTGCTCCCACGCCTCCCGCAAGAGTCCGTAGATCTCGCGTGCCTCCTTCTCGTACGCATCGGCGCCAGATGTACGGGAGAGCTTCTCGGCTGCCTGCCATCGGTTGCGAAGTGTCGCGATGCGATCTTTGACGCCCATGGCGATCCACGGGAGATCAGGGGAAGCGACGCCGGCCTGGCCCTCGCGGCGGACATATTGATGGTGACTTGGAACATCCTGCCGGTTGCATTCGTCGAGAAGCAGGCGGAGGAAGAGAATGTCGTGCGTGAAGACGATGACCTGCCTGGTCTTTGCTTCTGCGACGAGGCGACGGGCGATGCGCTCCCGCCAGATGTGGTCGAGGGAGGATACCGGGTCGTCGAAGATGATCGCGGAGCTGCTGGCCGCGGTGCTGAGTTCCGTGAGGAACGACGCAAGCGACAGGGTCCTGGACTCGCCCTCACTGAGGACATCCGTGACGGACACGCCCGGCGCGTTCGTGAACGCCAAGCGGTGGAAAAGCGCTCCCTTGGCGCCGCCTGCCGCCTGGGTCTCGACGGCGAGGTGCTTGAAGTCGAGCTTGGACAGCTCGTCTTGAAACGTCTTTCGCAACTGATCGGTCACGAGCCGTTTGGTGAGCTCCGTGCTCTTCCGGGTGATCGGTTGGGTGGAGGTGTCGTCGAGGCACTGCTTGTAGGCCGCGAGGCGCTTCTTCCGCTCGATCTCGTCTTCGACAGCTTGCAGGTGTTCCTTCAGGGCGGCACGGGCCTCGAGTTCCTTGAGGTCCGCGGCAGCCTTGGGCTCCATGGTAGGAGTCTGTGCCTGGAGCTGGGCGGCTCGGTCCCGGAGGGCCTGCGCTACGGTGCGCAAATCGGTATCGGGGCTCGGGCTGAGGCCGCGCGCGGGTAGCTGCGTACCCTGCGCCGCGCTCTTCGCTTCCTCCTGGATTCGGGCTGCATCCTGGAGGAAGGCCCGAACGCGCTGTGCGAGATCAGGGTCGTCAGCCGCAAGTTCGCCGATCGCAAGACCACTATCATCACGGTCGACCACGGCCTGGGTCACGGTGGCCAACGCACGAGCGTATGCTGTCTCCGCTTTGCGGACCTCCGCCTGCGCGGTTGATGAGACGTATTCCTTGAAGTGCTCCAGTCGGGCCGCCGCATCGGGGCCGATCGCCTGCTGACAGAGCGGGCAACGCGCGCCCGCCGTGAGTACCGGGAATGCGGAACCGGGGAAGGCGACCCCCGAGAATCCGGCTGCTGCCTCCCACATCGTCCTCCAGGCATCTTCACCGGTTCCCGGAAGGCGATCGGGCGTCAGCGTTGTGTTCCGGAGGATCGCAAGGGCCTCCTTTGCGGCCCGGAGCGATTCGGCCGCGGATCGGAGGCCTGCCAATGCGGCATCGCCGAGCGCGTCGTGCAGGCCGCTGAGGTGGCGTACGAGGAGGTCTATGCGGCCGGCCTTGAGGGTGAGTTCCTGGGCGCGTTGCTTGGGGTTCACCGCTTGGAGATCGCGTCGCTGGTCGCCGAGTTCCTTGAGACGGCGCTCCTCGGCCTTCGAGAGCGTGGCCAACGCGCGGACATCGTCGACCTTCGTGAGCGAGGTAAGGTTCTCGACGAGCGACTTCGCTCGTGTACCCTCCGGGAGGCTGGGAAGGCCGGGCGTGACCACGTTCAGCTTCGCGGATTCAGCTTCAAGGCGACCACGAACCTCTCCGCAAACGGCGGAGAGTCGATCAAAGATGTCGAGCGCGAACGGGCGGAACGCCACATCGGTCTTGTCGCGCAGGTAGACCGGGGCGCAGTGGGCGTCGAAAACGCTGACCGCCGCGAGCGCATCTGAGGGCGGGGCGTCTGGACCCCATAGCAGGGACGTCTCGTTCGCACCGGCGCGGAACCGAATTGTCGCCTGCGGCTTGAGCGGCGTCTCTCCGCTCAGCACGTTGCCGAGGATCTTCTCGGTGAAGCGAGAGCGGCACGCCCCTTTGAGGATGCGCGTATATCCCGACTTCCCCGCAGTGTTCGGCCCGTAGACGATCGTGAGGTTCGTGCCGAACGTGATGGTCTGCTCAGGGGCAAGGGCGTTTACCCCGCGGTGGTGTGTCACGCTCACGAGCGATACGGGGTCAGTCTGGCCGCCTTTGATGGCGAGATGCTTGTTGGTGAGGACTTGGGGCGTGCGGGGATCACTGAGCCCCCGCGCCGCCTTGCAGAGATCGACGAGCTCGGCCAGATTCGCGGGAGTGATGTCGCCCGTCGTAAAGAGGCGCCGCAGAGCGTCGCGTTGCCAGCCGGGCCGCTCCTCCGACCACTCGAGGATCTCACCCAAAATGGACTTCGGCATGGATCGATATCACTCTACTACGGCATGGAGTTTGCGAGGAAGTAACGGCGGTTCCGCGATCGGCGGCATGCGCGACGAACTTGCCGCCTCCGGCAAGATTTCCCGCCTTCCAATCGGGGCTCGGCCTCCTAGAATGGCTGGGCACACCACGACACTTGACATCATGCCACTTGAGAAGTGTCCCCCTCGAGCGCCCTTTGCGAACCGAGGAGCATGGTTAAGGCCTTCCGAAGCCTGTTCGAGCCCAGGTCTTCGGCAAAAAAGGTTCGAACATCTTCTCTTATCCTCCACACAACGCTTTTCTGGGCTTCGATAGGCCGAAGACCCCGCGTGAAATAAGGCTGAGTCGGGGGTTCGATCGGGACTGCGGCGCCTGCTGCACCACAGAGTGCGTCTGCGATCATGCGGATGGGTTTTGGGCCGTCAACAGTGAGGATTTTGTCCCTGAGTACGAGGTTCGATCCGATTGTCTGGAGAATCCGGCGCTTGACGTCTGGCTTACCGGAGGCGAACCACTCCCGGGCACTGGCCGCGAAGACGAACGTCTGAACGGTCGCAAGTTCGACTTGGAACGGCGCATCAGGCTGGGCCGCCTGGCCCTCGAGCTGACCGATCTCCGAGAGGAGGCGGTGGCGCTCGGTAACGAACTCCTCGTCGCCGATGAGGTCTCGCGTTCGGAGTTGGGTGAGAGTGATGAGCTGCTTCCTGGCGAGTGCGAGGGAGTCCCGGAGTTGCTCGGCAACCCGGGCGCGGGTGAGAGCGTCGTCCTCTGCGCTCCGGTCGGCCCACAGGAAGATCCAACCGAGGAACCTCGGACTGATGGCGAGACGAGCAAGATACGCCTCGATCTGAGCCTCGAGCGTCTTCACCTCGACGGCGCCTTGCCGGCACCCCTGGCGCTTGGTGCAGTGGTAGTAGGCGTAGCGGCGCCCATAGCGGTTGACCTTGTACTCGGCCGTGATCATTCCGCCGCACTCGCCGCAGCGGATGAGGCCGGTGTAGGCGAACCCATAGCGCTTGGGCCGCGTTCTGCCGCGTTTGCCCAGAAGTTCCTGGGCCTGCCAGAACTCGGCTTCCGTGATCATGGGCTCGTGGGCGCCGCGGAAGGCGCCCTCTTTCCGTTCCATGAGTCCGGAGTAGAACGGGTTCGTGAAGATTTTGTAGAGAGAACTGAGGCCGATGGGAGAGCCACGACGCGTCCGGTAACCCCACTCCTGATTCATCGTTTTCCAGATGCTAACGACGCTCTTCCCGGCGAGGAGAAGTTCCCAGGCGGACCGGACGAGCGGGGAGCGTTGCGGGTCCGGGAGGATCGTCTTCCCGAGGCGTTCGTTCAGATAGCCTTGCGGGGCCCGGTTGGGCCACCCTCCGTGCTCCAGCTTGGCGCGGTTGCCCCGCCGGATGTTGCGGCTCAAATCGTCGATGTACTTCTGCGCCATCCCGAACTCGATGTAGAGGAGGATCGTGTTGTCGTCCTGCGGACGGAAGGTCTGGGTCGGGGTGTAGAGCTCGAGGCCGTGTTCCTTTACCGCCCAGATGAGCGCGCCCCCGTCGATGGGATTGCGCGCAAGCCGATCGAGCTTCCAGCAGAGGATACCCTGAGCTTCGCCTCTCCGGAGGCGCTCAAGCATCGCCGTGAAGACCGGACGGCCCGGGGCTTTGGCTGACTTGGCTTCGGTGAGAACCTCGGCGACCTCAAGGCCGAGCCTGGCCGCGAGGCGCTCAAGCTCGGTGCGCTGCGAGTCGATCGAGAGGACCTGGCGGTCCTCGGACTCAGACGATTTTCGGCAGTAGACGAAGTAGCGGGCCATGGGGGAGGGGATCAACATATTTTCTACTGCGGGTGCGGAGTCGTCAAAGCGGGAGGTTCGGCGGGACCTGCTCGCCTCGGCGGGGGCTGCCGGAGGAGTTTGATGAGATTCACGAGGCGGGTGCCGATCTCGGTAGCCTCATCCCGGCTAATCTCTTCGCCGAACTCCTCACGGTAGATGGCGCAGAATTGATCGATGGCCTCATCGGGGAGTCGCATGCGATGTGAAGTGTAGGCACCGCCAGCCAAATCAAAAGGTGGGAAGACTTGCCGCACGCGGCAAGTCCGCCCGCCTTTTCTGTTTCTCTGAACCCTCTACGCTGGCCGCATGAACACACCCAGCGATCTCCTCCACCTCGCGGAGGCCTACCACGCGGACCTGCCGCCGAGGATCCGCAGCTACCTCAACAGTCGGGGTATACCGGATGCCGTGATCGATCGGCATCTTCTCGGTTGGAATGGGTCTCGGATCACGATCCCCATCGCCAACCGCCAGGGCGAGGTCGCTTTCTTCAAGCTGGCCAAAGACCCGGAGGACGGAAGCGACAGCCCCAAGATGCTCGCGCCGCGGGGCATGCGGTATGAGCTCTACGGCTGGGAACGGCTCCGCAGTCGCCCGGAGCGGCTGATCGTCTGCGAAGGCGAGTTCGACCGGCTCGTGCTCGAAGCCCAAGGCTTCCCCGCCGCGACCTCGACGGGCGGCGCCGGCACGTTCCGCCACGAGTGGACAGGAGAGTTTGTCGCGATTCCGAAGGTCTACCTCTGCTTCGACCGCGACGAGGCGGGATGGCGGGGAACGCAGAGGATCGGTCGCTTGATCCCGCACGCCAAGGTCGTGGTCCTGCCAGAGGAGGTCGGCGAGGGCGGTGACGTGACCGACTTCTTCGTCCGGCTGGGCCGGAGCGGGGAGGACTTCGAGAAGCTGCTGGCCGCCGCGAAGCCCGTGCCGCCTTCGTCCGAGCCCGAGCGGGCGCCGATCAGAACCTGGCACGCGGGCGACCCGTCGCGGGAGCG
>JBOGJF010000324.1:0-3746 GCA_050747785.1 Vicinamibacteria bacterium | reverse complement strand
CCGCCGGAGCCCAATCCGACATCCCTTGTGTGAAGACCAGAATGTCCCGGGTGTATCTTCCCGAGCGGATACCCTCGAGCAGTTCCGCCTTGCTCATCGGACCCATGGTCTTCCCTCCCTCGGCCACGTACCAGACCTTCGCGTTCGACATGCTCTCACCCTTTCTCCCCAGCCACGGGCTTCCGAGTATACCGCCCACTATCGTGCGGGTGAAGGCGATTCCTATCTCCTGTTATACTGATGTTTCGTCGAATCAGCCCTCGTTCAGATCGGGGAAAGGAGGCCGGCGGATGAGCCATCGGGCCAGCCAGGGAACGAACAGGAAGAGCAAGTATCTAAACCGGCCCAAGATCGACCCGCGCCCCATCGACCCAAAGTGGTCGGTGGCCGAGCTCATCGACGACAGCTTCAACGCCTATAACGCGGCTCGCCTCCGAGAGGCGTGTCAACTCTTTACCAAGCGCATCCTCGAGGATGACGTCACGGTCGGCCTATCCATCTCCGGGGCCCTGACACCTGCCGGATTGGGAAGCGCCGCCATTATTCCCCTCATGGAAGCCGGTTTCGTCGACTGGATCGTCTCTACGGGTGCCAACCTCTACCACGATACTCACTTCGGCATCGGGCAGTCGATGCATCGCGGTACTCCCTTCGTGGACGACGTGAAGCTTCACGCGGATAACGTCATCCGCATCTACGACATCTTCTTCCCGTTCGAAGATCTCCTGTCCCTCGATCGCTTCTACCAGCGTTTGGTCGCTGCGGGCGAGTTCCAACGGGAAATGTCGACCGCGGAGTTTCATCATCGTTGTGGCAAATACGTCGGAGAGCGCGAGAAAACCTTGGGTCTCGAAAACCGATCCTTTCTCGCCGCCGCCCACCGATTGGGCGTGCCCATCTTCACCTCCTCTCCGGGCGATAGCGCAATTGGGATGAACGTCGCGTCCATGGCACTAAAGGGCAACAAGCTAAAGATCGACGTCTCCGCTGACGTCAACGAAACGACGGCCATCGTCTTCGACGCCACGGTCAACGGAGGCAAGGCCGCCGCCATCATGCTGGGTGGAGGGTCTCCCAAGAACTTCCTCCTGCAAACCGAGCCTCAGATCCAGGAGGTCCTGGGATTCGAGGAAGGGGGCTTCGACTATTTCGTCCAGTTCACCGATGCGCGCCCCGACACCGGCGGACTTTCCGGCGCGACGCCGGCGGAGGCAGTGAGTTGGGGGAAGGTCGATCCGGACATGCTACCAGACGCCATCGTCGCCTATGTGGACTCCACGATCGCCTTGCCGCTCCTCACGTCCTACGCCCTGGAGAGGCACCGTCCGCGAAAGCTGAAGCGGCTTTACGATCGGCGCGAGGAAATGGTCGGGACCATGACCAAGGAGTACCACCGCCGCACGGCCGCAACGCTGCCGCGCTAGGGGGGCGCCTCGAGCCCTCGGTGCCGGCGACTTGCCCCGGAAGGCCCGGAGGCTTAGATTACCCGGCATGCTCGCGCTTCGGCTCTCGGTCGGGGCCCTGATGCTAGCGACGCTCGCCGTTTTCGCCTCGTACGCCGATGCGGAGGACGAGCCCCCTCCCATCGGAAACATCGAGATCGTATCCAATCAAGTCTTCTACGAGGCCGAGTACCAAGACGCCTTCTGGGCGTATCAAGTAGCGAACAGGCTCCACGTAAAGACCCGAGAGGACATCATCCGCCAGGAGCTTCTCTTCGCTCCCGGCGACCCGGCCGACCCCGAGATCCTGGCCGAGACCGAGCGCAATCTCCGCTCGCTCATTTTCATCAGGGACGCCAGCATCGAAACGATCCCCGCTGAAGACGGAACCGTCGACGTTCTCGTCCGCACGTTCGATGCGTGGAGCACGGTGCCCGAGCTCTCTTTCGCGAAAGTTGGAAACGAGTTTACCTGGGCCGTCGGAGCCTCGGAAAGAAATCTCCTGGGAAGGGGCAAACACCTCGAGTTCATCTTCCGCCACGAGCTCGAGCGCGACAGCACGAATTTCTTCTACCGCGACCCGCGAGTGGCCGGCTCCCGCGTGGCATCGAGCATCGGCTACTCGGATCTGTCCGATGGAAGCCGCGGGCATTTCGCTGTATCCCGACCGTTTTTCTCCATCGACACGAAGTGGGCCTTCGGTCTCCAGTTGCAGGGGTCCGATCAGCTCGATGCGCTCTACCAAGACGGAGAGCGCGTCGAGGACTTGCATCACGTGAGCGCCGGCGGTTCGATCGACGTGGCGCGCGCGGTGTCGAGAACGGGTTACAGCGCGCTCAGGCTTCACGCAGGATACCAGAAGCAGCGGGACGACGTGGACGGCATGATCCGGGACTTCGGTATTCTCCGCGTCGGAGTCAGCTCGGTGAGGCATCGCTACTTGAAGCTCACGCACGTGAATCGCTTCGAGGTGGCCGAGGATTTCAATCTCGGAAACCAAGCCTCCGCCTTCTTCGGCATATCCACTCCCGCGCTCGGGGGTGAGCCCGGCAGGGTCTATTTCTTCTTTCTCTCCGAGCAGGTCGGGGTGCCCTTCGGCGCAGAGCACTTCCTGCGCGGCTCCGCGGTCTGGGAGGCGCGACATCGAAGGCAAAGCCTGGAGAACAGTCTGGCGTTTTTCCGACTGGAATACGTGAACAAGATGTCGCCGCGGCGCGCCGTTCTCGCCGCTGCGCAATTCCGTTACGGGAGCAACCTGGACCCCGAGGTTCAGCTCACTCTGGGGGCGCAAAATGGTCTCCGTGGGTATCCCGTGTTCCAGTTCGTGGGCGATCGATCGCTGCTTCTGAGCGCGGAGAAAAGGATCTTCATCGCCGACGAGGTGGCGCGGCTCGTGTCGTTCGCGGTCGGTTTCTTCGCCGATGCCGGCTACGCTTGGCCGACCGGAACGAAGATCGCGTTCGACGATCTCCGGGCCGACATCGGAGTCGGCCTACTGCTGGGGAGAAATCGTTTGTCGTCTACCCGCCCCGGAGTTCGCTTCGACCTGGCGTACGCACTCCACCCGGTGGCGGGCAGGAGCCGCTGGCTCTTTTCGGTGGGCTCGCGGATCGGGCTCTAGCTCTTCCTCTTCGTGAGAATCCCCCGCCCGCCTCACTCCTGGTCGGTGACTCCCGCCCAGGCGATTCAGATACAGAAGCGGTTGGCGGGGAGGGTGCGTCAGTCAGCGCCGAGAAAGCTTCTGCGATTCATTGCCGGAGTGGACCTCGCCTTCTCGCGCGATGGCCGTCACTCGTTGGCGGGCGTCGTGCTCTGGGACGTCAAGGATGCCCTCGTCATCGAAGAACAAGTGGCCACGAAGCCACTCGCTTTTCCCTATGTTCCCGGTCTTCTCTCGTTCCGCGAGTCGCCCGCCGTCCTCGCCGCCCTGCGGAAGCTTCGCCGGACACCCGACTGCGTGATGTGCGACGGCCATGGCTTCGCACACCCGCGACGTTTCGGCCTTGCCTGCCACGTTGGAGTACTCTGCAACGTGCCGACGATCGGATGCGCCAAGAGCCTGTTGATTGGAGATCACCGCGAGCCGCGCTCGAAGCGCGGCTCGCGCGCCGACCTCACCGATGCGGGCGACATCATCGGGACGGTCCTGCGTACGCGCGACGGCTTACGTCCCGTCTTCGTGAGCATCGGGCATCGAATCGATCTCCCCACCGCCGAGCGAGTCGTGCTCGACTGCGCCACACGCTATCGGCTGCCGGAGCCCACCCGGCGCGCCGATCGGTTGGTTGCTTCCCTGAAACGCTC
>JBOGJF010000323.1:0-2368 GCA_050747785.1 Vicinamibacteria bacterium | reverse complement strand
CGCCCACGCTGCATTTTGTCGGGGCCGCGAAGCGGCTCGGTGAGCCTGGCGGGAAGAACCACGTCAGCATCAGTCACAGCGGGAACTACGCCGTGGCGCTCGTGGTCATCGAGTAACGAGCGCATCTGCGCCGAGAGCCTTCTCGTACTGAGACTCCAGTAGCTCGATCTTCATGCCGTTGTCGATATGGTCCCAAGGTAGGATCTCGTCGAGCGAGCGGGCACGATGCACATAGTCGTCGAGGTTGAGTCCGTGGCGAGCCAGGGCTTGGTTCAGGTCCGCCTCACCCCGTGCCATCAGCACCATCGCCGGGGCCAAACGTCGATCACCGAGCGAGAGCAACGCCTGGAGCCTTTCCTGCCGCGGTGACTTGCAGCGGACTTCGACGTTGGGCATGCGTCCCATCTCCCTCTGCAAGTAACGCATCTTGCGATGCAATTCCTTCTGAGGGGCCATGGGGCACCATTGAAACGGAGTTCCCGGCTTCGGAATAAAAGGATTGATACTGGGGATGACGCGCCCCACCCGCCCACGCCGACGCCCGTGGTCCAACAGAATGTCGCGGATCTGCTCCACCAGGCCGACGATACCTTCCACATCTTCCTCCCGCTCACCGGGAAGGCCGATCATGAGGTAAAGCTTCAGGTTCTCCACGCCTCGCTCGAAGACCATGTCGATCTTTTCCAAGACTTCGTGATTCGTGATGCGCTTGTGGATGGCAAAGCGCAGCCGATCCGTCCCCGCTTCCGGCGCGACGGCGAGAGTCTTCTCTCCACTCTCCACTAGCGGATCGACGAGCTCCGGACGGAGATCCTCGAACCGGAGGGAAGAAACGCTGATGCGAAATCCCATCTCTTTGAGCGCCTGCACGAGCGGGACGATCTCGCGATGGGCACCCACCGCGGTCGAGACCAAGCCGATCTCGCTGGTGTGCGCGCGAGCGGCTCGCGCGCTCGCAAGAATTTTCTCGACCTCGAACGATCGCTTGGGAAGATAGTTGTACCCGGCCCAGCAGAATCGACATAACGTGGGGCAACCGCGAGAGACCTCGACCAGGAACTTCTTCGACATCTCGGTGGCGGAGGTGAGCACGTACGTCGCGGGCGGGGGCAGCTCGGCGCGCCTTCCCATCTTCGCCCTCACCACGGGACTGCCTGTCGAGCGCATCCGCTTCGAAGCGATCGTACCGTCCGGCCGCTGATCGATTTCGAGCCGGCTCGGAACATAGAAGCCTTCGCTTTGTTCCAATCGATCCAAGAGCTCCCCACGTGACGCGGCGCGCCGCAGCGAGTCGGTCAGAAGCGGCAGGAGGGCTTCCGCTTCCCCGACGGCAACGACATCGAGAAACGGGGCCAACGGCTCGGGATTGAGAAACGTGACCGGTCCGCCGGCGAGAACCAAGGGATGGCGCTCGTTCCTTTCCGACGCAAGAGGAGGAATGCCCGCCCCGTCCAGCATCGAAATGACATTGAGCTCGTCGGGCTCGAAGGTGATGGAGAAGGCAACCACATCGAAGTCCCCGACCGGAGTTCCGGACTCGAGGGTAACGAGCGGCTCGCCACCATCGCCCCGGTCATTTCGGTCCGGCAGGAAGAACCGCTCGCACACCACGTCCGGCTCCTCGTTCCAGAATCGATAGACGGCCTGGAAGCCGACGTTCGACATCCCGATGAAATACGTATTCGGGTAGCCGAGCGCCACCCGGAGCCGTCCGGCGTGGGGTTTGTAGACCGTTCCGGTCTCCGCCTGAAGCAGAGCCCGATTCCGATCCCGAGTTCGTCTATTCATACAAACTATTGATTTTAGTCGCGTTATTGACGAATGTCCAATCGGCCGTTAGAATGGACTCCACTCGTCGAGATAACGAATCCCGCATGTCCAATGTAAGAACGCGCAAGGGCACGATTGCCATTCTAACCGGTGGCGGCGACGTGCCCGGCCTGAACCCCGCCATCCGCGCCCTCACCGTTCGCGCTTTGCGAGAAGGCTATCGCGTGCTCGGGATCCGACGAGGATGGGCGGGATTGGTGGATCTGGACCGTGGCCGGGGCCAAGTTACGCCCGAGCACGTCATCGAGTTGAGCGAGGAGGTCGTCAACAAGGTCGGGCGCACCGGTGGCACGTTTCTCCACACGTCACGCACGCGCCCGAGCCACCTGCCGCTCGCCAACCTACCGCTGCACTTGAAGGATCGTTACACCGATGAAGTCAACGACGTCACCGAGGACGTCCTCGCCAACCTGGACTGGCTGGGTGTCGACACCCTCATCCCTATCGGTGGAGACGATACCCTCTCCTACGCGGTCCGGCTTCACCAACTAGGAGTCGGGATCATCGGGATTCCGAAGACGATGGACAACGACGTCCC
>JBOGJF010000322.1:0-3391 GCA_050747785.1 Vicinamibacteria bacterium | reverse complement strand
CTTACTACCATGACCGGGATCGACACGCGCTCGAGCAGCTTCGGGAAGGTAACTTTCGTCGCGAGGCCGGCCACCTCGATCTGGGACAGGATCTCGCCGCCGACGCCAGCGTGAATCTATACTCCATGTGCTCCCTGGATCTCGTTTTGGAGCGCTTCGGAAACCGGGGTTACCGTGCCGCGCAGCTCGAGGGTGGCATCGTAGGAGGGAGGATCTACCTGGCCGCCTATGCAATCGGTCTCGGCGCGACGGGCCTCACTTTCTTCGACGACGAGGTGACGCGCTTCTTCTCCCCAGACGCCGAGGGGATGAGCGTGATGTTCCTAGTTGCGGTGGGTCGCCCGGCGCGAAAGCGCGTGCTCTACCAACGCTGAGCCGTTCTTATCGCGAGCTCTCTTCCGAGTCGAGCTCCCGAAAGTCGCCCTCCTCGGTCTCCACCGAGTACTTCTCGTAGTCGGAGTAGGAATAGATGATCCGCCGGCGGTACTTCTTGAGAAAGTAGAGCCGCGCGTCGAGAGTAGCGGTGATGTTGTCGAGGAGCCAGAGACCGCTCTCGTCCTGCCATTGTTCGGCCGTGGCTTCCGAGCCCTTGGACACGCGTCCAAAGAGCCCGAAGAAGAACTTCAAATCCTCTCGGAAAATCATGTGAAGCTTCGTGATTTGCGACTGCCTGGGATCGATCCAGACCGTACCTTCGATACGATTGAGGATATCCGTTCCGCGGGAGTGGGAGCGGTAGCCTTCGCGTGGCGCGAACTGAAATCGTCTGAGGCGTCGGCCATCGAGCCTCTCGTCGGGGAGCGGTGTAAACTCGTACACCTCGAGAGCCTCCCGGAGGCGCGTTTGAAATCGGTCGACGCGGCTGGCCAGCTTCTCGCTGCTCGCACGCTGTCGCTCGGCGTCCGACAGCTTCATCTGCTTTTCGATGTGCTTCCGGAACTTCTCTTCCTCTTCTTTTTCCTTCTTCGTTGAGAGTGGGCGACCGTCCTCGGCGACGGGTCGGCGGTACTCTCCCTCCGGGGAAGGCGTGACCTGGAAGGTCTCGCTTTCGGCGCGGTCGATGCTCCCGTCTTTCCGCAGGTACTCGGTGGTGACCGTCTCCAGGTACGAGTACTCGCGTTGTTGCTCTTGACGAAGCTCCTGCAATTCGATGACTCGCTCGAGGAGCCGCCGAGCGTCGGGGCGGGCCGTGGTAGAAGGGAGGGGAGTGGCGGGACTCGCGGCCAGCTGCGCCGCCAGGATGAACGCGCATGAAGTCATTACAGATCGCATGATAGAGGGAGCCTGGCCGAGACCGCAAGCTGACTGGAGTGGGCCCACCCAAGGCGCACGTTTTTTGGGAATCCGTTCTCCGCCTATGACAAGATGCTTGTCTTTGATCGAACTGCCTTCCCCTCTTCCCCGCAGCAAGAGCGGCTTCGTTTGCTGGTTCGTTCTAGCCGCTCTGGTGGGGGTCCGCCTCCTCGGGGAGCAGGGTGCCCGCCTCGGTCCGCTGTCGTTCCCATCGATTGGAGCTCCGTGGTTGCTCGGCGCGTGTGTGCTGGTCTTCTTCATCGTGCCGGGGTCGTCGCGGCGGCCCCATGTGCCAGCGTTTCTTGCGTTCGCGATCGGTCTTGCTTTGCTTTATGGGCCGCTCGCGAGTTGGCGAGCGGGAGTGGTCGAAGCGACGCCGTCCCTCGAGCTCGCGGCGTCACGACTATCCACCGGTCGTCCGCTTCGAACGAGGCAGCCTCTGGGGACTCTCTCGATCGAGAGCCGCCAGGACCTCAACCGTCTCGTCGGGCGCCGGCACGACGTGCGCATCGAGCTCGCGGGGTCGCTCGTGATTCCGGAGCCCGGTCGCTATCTTTTCGAGCTCGATTGCGACGATCGATGCGGCTTGCGCATCGGTGGGAGAAGGCTCGCGCGCGGTTCCGGTTCGGCCCGCGTCGAGGCCTCCTTGGAGGAAGGGACGCAGCCGTTCTCGATTGTTTTCGAGCAACGCCAGGGGCCGGCGTATCTACTGATTCGTTGGAGGCGACCGGCGTGGATCGAGCTTCTTCCGATGGATCACTTTGTCGCCGGGAGCGCCACCGCGGCGACCTTGGAGGACGCGAGGGACCGGGAGAGGGGTGCGGCGGTTTCCTTTCTCTCGTCGGTCGCCTGGTGGCTGGTGGTCCTGGCCATGGTCGTCGGGGCGGGCGAGGCTCGCGCAGCCTGGCGGGAGCGACTCACCACCGGTCGGGGAGGACAGTGGGCCCCGGTCGGTGCCGCGGCGCTGCTCGTCCTGGTCGGGACGCTCTTTCGAGTGGATGCCTTGCTCGTGCGCTCGCATCTCGTGGACACGAGTCCGGTCGCGGCTGCGGCCCACGAGCGAATGCGACCCCTGCTACCGGATTACCGGGCCTTCTACCGCCCCAACTTCCGCGACAACCCTTATCGGGCCGATGTTCGGAGCTATCTCGATCGGGCGGCGACGATGCGTCCCGGCACGTTTTACGCCGCATCTTTTCGCGAGCCCTTCTACGTGGTGTTGGTGAAGTTCTTCGTCTGGCTCTCCGGCGGTCGGGAGATAGGGGCTCTCCTCCAGAGCTTGTTCTTCTCCATCGCCGTGCTGCCCCTGATCTTCGTGCTGGCGACGCGATGGTTCGGTCGATGGTGGGCGGTGGCCGCGCTCCTGCCGATCGTGCTGCACGAATGGCTCGTCTTCGAGGCTCCGAGCGGTTATCGCGAGAGCGCCTACTCGTTTTTTCTCCTTTGTTTTGCCGCTAGTGTGTTCCTTCCGTCGACAAAGCCCCGGATGACGCGAGCCGTGCTTTGGGGAGTGCTGGGGGCGATGATTTGCCTGATTCGTATCACGGGCGCGAGCTTCGTCGTGCCGCTCTTGATCCTCGCGGGATGGACCAGTCGGAAGGAGGGCGGGTGGAAGGCCTGTGGCGTTGCCTTGCTAACCATAGTGGTCTTGGTCGGTCCCTACCTCCTGAGCTGCACCCTCGCGCACGGCGACCCGTTCTACGCCATCAGCTTTCACACCCAGTTCTGGCTGCGAGCCGAAAATCCCGATCGAAGTGCCGACCAAGTGAGCGTCTTCCGATACCTCCTGGAGTTTCACGGCATGGGCGAGCTGCTCGCTGGCGAGCTCCGCGGGCTCACGATCCTTCCAGTGCGATCGTTTTGGAACGGGCTACGACATTTTCCCCTGCTTGGTTGGCTGGTCCTGGCCGGCGGGCTCGTCGGCCTCATTTTCAGTCTCCCGACGCGTTTTCAATTCCTGCTCGTCGCCTATTGGGGGCACCTCATTCCTTTTGCCTACATTCAGAATTTTCCCTCCGGCCGGGCGCCGCGCTTCGTCATGCCGGCCTTTTTCTTTCTGGTGCTGGCTGCGGTGTGGTTGGCTAGGCGACTATGGCGT
>JBOGJF010000321.1:0-2427 GCA_050747785.1 Vicinamibacteria bacterium | reverse complement strand
CAACGCCGTGGGGAATTTCACCGCCGGCTCGGTCGCGGGCTACTTCGATCGGCTTCCCCTTCCGCAGCTCTTCGGAGCCGTCGGCGTCGTTACCCTGGTGGCGACTTTGGTCCTCGTGCTCCTGGCGAAGCCGATTCGCAGCCTCATGTCGGGCGTGCGTTGAACCGCCGCGCGTTCCTCCTCACCTGGACAGGCCCGCCGAAATACTGCGGATACCGACGAGCGGCGCTCCGTGAGCTTGGCGCGCCATAGAGAGTGTGCCGCGAGTCCGGGTTGAGGCCAAGGAAGGCCCATCCTCTGGCACTGGCCTGAATCGCTACGCCGAAAGCCCGTGTTCACCCGGCTGAGGCTCGACGACTAACGCGCCGGCGGCGGTGCGGCAATCGTCATCCCATGTCGCCGGAAGACCTCGACCATCTTGGCCGCATCCGGTGGCCCGCCCGCGGCGGCATTCACGAGGTCGCTCGCTTCCCGGAAGTAGGCCGGCCCCATGACCGCCGGAGTGACGATCGATAGCTGCTTCGCATCCTCCGTACCGAAGTTGTCGAAGCGGTGGACGGCACCGCGTGGGATGCACACGGCTTGGCCGGGCCCGACCTCGATGGCCTTCCCGTCAATCGTCCAGGTCAGCACACCCTCGATCCCGTACAGGGTCTCCTCGTAAGCGTCGTTCTTGTGGGCTGGGGCGGCCAGCCTCTGCCCGGCCGGGACCGTCACTTCGAAGACGGACACGCTGCCGTTGGTGTCTTCGCCGGTCAAGAGAAAGCGAATGCCGAGCGGCCCGATCCGGATGGTCTCTTCCGATGGATTCACTGCCGTCTGCCTTGTCATATACCCTCCATTGAGTAAACTGTGTTTATCAGTTTTCAGGGGAGCAGGATAGCGCGTTTACTTGTCGGCCCTCGGTTTTTGACATGCATGTGCATGCACAATAGACTAGAGACATGCGAACAACTGTCGAGATCACAGACGAACAACGAGCCAAGCTTCTCGAGCTGGCAGCGAAGCGAGGTGGGAAGGGCTTTTCGACGCTCGTACAAGAAGCTCTCGAGAGATACCTCGAGGATAGCGAGGAGCACGACCGCAGGGTCCGAGAGGCGAGATCCGTACTAGGAAAGCTCAGCGAGAAAACCGCTCGGGAGCTCGAAACGGTGGTGCGACGTTTGAGGAAGACGTGGCGCTGACTATTGCGGATTCGGATGTCCTCATCGATGCGCTGCGCGGCCGAAAGCCAGCCATGGCGCGGGTCGCCAACGAGCTCGAGAAGGCAGCCCTGGGCACGACCACGATCACAGTGTTTGAGCTATTGAGCGGGGCGAAAACGGCCGCAAGCCGAAGGAAGATTCAGAAACTTCTGGCGGCTATGCGAATCTTTGGTCTCGACCAACGTGCCGCTGAAGCAGCCGCTGCGGTGCGGCAGGAGCTTGAGGCAAAGGGGATTTCGATCGGTATGGGGGATTACCTCATCGCCGGGATCTGTCTCGTTCATTCCGCCACGCTTCTCACCCGAAACTCGTCTTATTTCGAGAGAGTACCTAGACTGCAGGTGCGGCGAGGCGATTAGATGGAGCGGACAATCAAGGTTCTGAACCAGATGAAGACAGACGGGGTTATTGTCAACTACACCCTGGGGGGCGCGGTAGCGGCGCTATTCTACATGGAGCCAATCGAAACCCACGATCTGGACGTCTTCATCTCCCTACCACCGAAGGAGAATGAGCCCCTTCTCAGTCTTCACAACGTGTACGATTACTTATCGCGCAAGGGGTACGCCCCCGGGAACGAGGAAGTCGTGGTGGAGGGAGTTCCAGTTCAGTTTCTCGTCGCATCGACGCCGTTGGTGGAGGAGGCGATGGCCGCGGCTTCTGAGCGGGACTATGGCGCTCAGAGAGTGGTGGTCATGAGGCCAGAGTATCTCGTAGCCATCATGGTCGAACTGAACCGTCCCAAGGACAGGATAAGGCTCGCCCTGTTTCTCGATCAGGTTCCGCTCGACCTGCCGCACCTTGCAAAGATCCTTAAAACACACGGTCTTGAGAAAAAGTGGAAGCGGATTCTGAAGGAGACGGGCCATGAAGCCCGTTAGGACAGACCAACGTAGACTGGCCGAGCACCTCTTTCGCGCAAAGGACGCGCGCCGCCGCCGGCTGGGTGGCTTGCCCATCGAGGAGAAGATCCGAATCCTTGTCGAGATGCAGAAGCTTTCCAACGACATCCGAGAGAAAACCGGCCGGAAACCACTTCGAGTGTGGGTCATCGACCCCTAAGAGTAGGCGCAGCGGTGAGACTAGGAAGGGCTTCGCTCAGAGGAGCAAGCACAACCCTCCTGATTCGAGTCAGCGAAGGTCGAGGGCGAAGGACAACGCCCGACTAATCTGGTCTAGCTTGTCTCGGCTCAACGTGGTAATCAATGAGCCGATTCCACTC
>JBOGJF010000320.1:0-3380 GCA_050747785.1 Vicinamibacteria bacterium | reverse complement strand
GTCTTTCATGGGGCGGATGGCGGTAATATTGCCCGGCGTCCGACCCAGCATCTCCTTCGCCTCCCTACCCACCGCTTCCACCTTCCCGGTTACCTGATTGATGGCGACGATGGATGGCTCGGAAACGACGATGCCCCTGCCTTGCATGAAGACGAGCGTGTTCGCCGTGCCCAAGTCGATCGCGAGCTCGTTGGAAAAGGCACTAAACACAGAGCGCAAATTCATCTAAACCTTTCGGCGGTATCAGCGCGGTTCCTTTCGAGTCTTGACGACTCGTTCTATCCTCGAGGGTCGCTCGAGGTGATGAGCAAGGAACCGGAACGCTTATCATGGCAAAAATGGGCCAAATCAGGTGCCAGCTACCGCTACTGCGTCCTTTCCGCTTTCTTTGACACTATACATTGCTTGGTCAGCCTTTTGAATAAGATCCTGGGGCGTGCCTCCATGCTCCGGGAAGCTGCTGATCCCAAAGCTAGCCGACAAGTGGACGGCGAGGTCGAACTCGCGCAGGAACGCGTGCTCCTTGAGCGCCCCTCGGATGCGTTGGGCGATGGATAGCGCGCCCTTGCCGTCGGTGTGCGGCAAGACGACCACGAACTCGTCTCCCCCGTAGCGGGCCAGGATGTCTTCCTCCCGGACGGACCGCCTCAGAATGTCACCCACCTCGAAGAGGGTACGGCTGCCGCACAGGTGGCCGTGAGTGTCGTTGACCCCCTTGAAGCCGTCCAGGTCCAAGAAAATCACCGCCAGCGACGTCCGTTGCTCGGTCGCTCGATCGATCTCGTGCCCCAAACAGATTCCCAGGTAGTGCGAGTTGTAAAGCTTCGTCAGATCGTCGGTGATGGCCAGCTTCTCGGTCTTTTGAAACAGAAACGCGTTTTCCAATGCGATCGCGGCTGGCTCGACGAGCGTCATCAGCAGATTGAGATCCTGCCTCGTGAACCGGCTCCCCGAGGCGCGATTCATGATCTCCACGACACCGATGGTGGAGCCTCTCGAGACCAGAGGAGCACACAGGATCGAGCGGGTCTGGAAGTGGGTCTGCTTGTCATATCGGCGCTGAAAACGAGGATCGTTCATGGCGTCGTTCACGATGGCGGGCTCGCCGGTCTCTGCAACCCAGCCCGCGATGCCCTCTCCGATCTTCAGCCGAATGTCGCTGAAGTCCTCCCCCTTTTCCCCGAGCGCCAACTCGAACGTCAGCTCACGTTTCTTCTCGTCGACGAGCAGGATGGACCAAGCCTCGGATGGGATGAGCTTCTGAATGTGAGACATGATCACGGAAACCACGTGACGCGGTTCCAAGACCGAGTTCGCGGTGGCCACGATCTCCGAGAGGATTTCCAGCCGCCGCGAGGTGTCCCGAAGGCGGCGCGCAGTCAGCGAAGAATTCCTCGCCAGACGATGGTGGCGCTTGGCATCGTAGAGGAGCGTCGCAAGAGATTCCGCGGTCGGTGTTTGGGTCAGGTAGAGAGTTATCCCGCCCTGCTCTCGTCCGGGCCCGGGAGCGCCATACCCCAGGATGGGGGTGTCGGGGATGGTCCTCCGCAACCAGGCCATCAGTCTCTTGTAGCATTCCGGATCGGCCGAGGCTTCCACGACCACAGCGTCGAAGCCCTTGCCTTTCTTCCAACTGTGGCGGACCTTCTTGCCCACGTCGCCGACGCCGGCGAAGGCGTCGAACGAAAAGGCGGCGAACTCGAGCGCCCCGGAAGCCGCCAGCGAATCGAACGACCGGATGACTTCCGGGTTCTGGTGAAAGAGGGCGAGGCGCGGCACCGCCCGTTCTCCGGTAAGCTCATCCGAGCCGTCGCGAAAGTCGACGACGGAATCGGGCAGGCTTCCGCGCTCAGATTTTACGAGCCGCCAGGAATCGGGCCTTGAGGCCGTCAAGAGTCTCTCTCTCCTTGCCGTTCGAGGTACTTCGTCGTGAAGTCCGGGAAGTGTGCAGCAGTCGGTTACCCGCCTGAGCCGACAGTCACTTGGAAGACCTTCTCCGCGGTGCCTCCACTACGTTTGTACGCCTTGACTACGATGTCGTGGCGTCCCGGACTTCCGATAATGAAATAGTGTTGAAACGAGCCATCCGGCTTGACCGACACCCGCTCGTCGTTCACAGTGACCACGGCATCGGGATCGGTCGCCCCGTTGAAGCGAACGACGCCATCGATGGACACGGCCGGCTGTGACACGAGCAGCTTCGGAGGCTCGGCGCCCGAAGGACGCGTCGCTATGCTGAATTTCGCGAAGTCACTGAATCCACCTTCGCGACTCTCCTCGTCCACCGCGCTGACCTTCCAGTAGTAGGTGCCGGTCGCAAGGCCGGGGACGACTGCGGTCAACCCGCTGACCATGCTTTCCCAAATGGGGTCGCTGAAGTTCGGTGTCCCATCGAGCACCACATGATAGCGACGAGCTTCGTCGACTCCGCGCCACTTCAGTACGGTGTTCGCGTCGGCCGGCTCCTCATGCACTTGGGTCGACAAATGAGCCGGCGATTCCACGACCGGAATCCCGGGCAGGCGGACAATCTCGGAAAAGCTACTCTCCGCAGTCACCTGCACTTCTTCGTTGGATCTCAGCTGGACGCGTTCCCCTCCCGCTCTCAGATCCGACGACCCACGGAAAACGGTAAACCCCGACGTTCGGTTCGCCTCGTCGTAGCGAACGTCGGCAACCGTCCTTTCGTCGAAACTGGCCTCCGTGTTGGGCGTTGCCAACTCGGAACGCGAGCCCTCTACGTTCCTGGCCGGTGTCTGGAGGTTGACCTGCCCAGCGGTCAGCTTGACTGCGACCCGGCGGACGTTGGTTTCGGGATCCTCGTGAGTCTCTTCGATCACGAGAATCGTGTCTGGCTTGACGAAATACTCCGTGCCATCGAAGAAGCGAACTTGCGCCGCGGAATTGCTGTCGGTGCGCACGTGATCGTCCTTTTGTAGAGGAATGCCCATGGCGGCGTCGATCCAGGCGTAGGTTCCGGCCTTGCGAACCTTGACCGTGCCGGTAATCTCGACGAAGTGTGCGCTCGTCTGAAGCGCGACCTCTGGCGTGGGCGCTTCGTCTGCGACTCCGGCGTCCATACGAAAGCCGAGGTAGTAAACGGCCGCCGCTACGAGAAGGAGCACGACGCCGCTCAAAATCATCAAGTAAACGGTACGGTGGCGGACGGTCACCCATTCGACGTGAAGCCCACTTCCTTCACCGTACGGTTTTCGGCTTGGCATTGGAGTCTAAAGCTATATTACTCATAAGTTTATCACAATGGAGCACGGTTTTCAAAAAACTCGTGAGGCTGCCCTTCCTCGAATCCCCAGCCCAGGCAGGGCTTTACAGCACACGCCCCGCCGGCCCCCCCCGCCGCTCGCGTCTTGGGTGTGTAG
>JBOGJF010000319.1:0-3578 GCA_050747785.1 Vicinamibacteria bacterium | reverse complement strand
GCCTTACGTTGAGCACCGGGTGGCGGGTCTCAGGCTCCGGCAGTCGGTCGGGAGCTTCTTCCAATCGAACCGGTTCCTCCTCGAGGACCTGGTGTCGACGGTCGTCGCCGACCGGGGCGAGGGAGGCGCCCCGCGAGGGCTCGATCTGTTCTGCGGCGTCGGTCTTTTCGCCATCCCGCTTTCGAGGAGGGTCGCGAGCGTCATCGGCGTCGAGAGCCAGAGCCTCGCCCTCAAAGACGCGCGCGAGAATGCCGCGCGCGCAGCCGCGGAAGCGCCTGAACGGAGCGCCAAGCTGCGCTTCGTGCGCGGAGACGCTTCTGTCTACGCCGCTCGGACTAAGCTCGCGGCACTCTCAGCCGGAGTCCTGGTCTTCCTGGACCCGCCACGGGGAGGCCTGTCCCCCGCTCTCATCGAAGCCGTCGGCAAGAGCCCGCTTCGTTCGATCCGCTACGTTTCCTGCGACCCCCCGGCCCTGTTCCGCGACGCCGTCCGTCTCTCCGCCCACGGCCTTACCTTGGAGAGCCTCGCGCTCTTCGACCTCTTTCCGAACACCCACCACTTCGAAACCGTCGCCCTCTTCTCCCGCGACCACTGAGCCTGCCGAGCTTCGGCCAAACTTGCCAACCCCCCAACCGGGGACCATACTAGGGGCGTCTCGCGAGGCTTCCCAGAGCCACTTCCGGGACGATGCAAAAGGGAGAGCCAGTCATGCGTTCCAGGATGAGAGTTTTGCTGCTCCTCGTCTCGATATTCATCATCGCGCCCTCGCTCGCCACGGCCCAGACGGTCGTGGTTTTCGTCGACGGAACCCAGATGGAGGTCCAGAGCTACGAGGTCAAGGAGGGTATCGTTCTCCTCAAAACTCAACAAGGCAAGCTGATGTCGGTGCCTCGGTCCTACGTCAACCTGGTCGGGACGGAGCAGGCCAATCGAGCCAATCGTGGAAATGCGGAAACGTCGCGACCTCCTGCGCGAACCCCCGCGCCCGCGCCGAAACCGCCGGATCCTGGGGAACTTCGGAGCGAGACCGTCGAGCCCGAGCGTCCGATTCGCCCTCCCGAGCCCACTCCGCCTCCTGCGGCGCGCGCGCCCGCACCCGCGACGCCTCCTCCGCCGAGCGCCTATTTCCCCGCGTGCCCTCCACCGGTCTGGTCCAACGAGGAGCTTCATGTGAGCCTCGTCGTGCCCTCCGCTGCCTGGGTGATCGAAGAGATGCCGCCCTCGTTCGATGTGGCCGCTTCGCTCGCCAACGCCTCGACCCAGGCGAAGGCGACGCTCGCGCTCATTCGGCGGAAGCTTCGCAGCGAGAAGGATTTTCGCGACGCCGTTCAGGACGTCGAGGGGTCGGTCTTCCAGGCCAGTGGATTTCGACCAATCGCGAATGGTCCACTCACTCTCGAGCCTTACAATGCCCACGAGTTGCGCTTCATCAAGATGGCGGGTTTCGTCCCCGTCTACAATCGCCTGGTGATGGTCTATTCACGCGATCTCGCCTATGTCTTGAGCCTCAGCTGTCCCGAGAGCAGGGCCGGCGAGAACGAAGCCGATTTCGAAGCGCTGGTGCGCGGGCTCGTTCTGAAGAAGTCCCGGAAGGACTTGACCTACTAGACCCACTACAAGCGTGATTGAAGGAAGAAAAATAGGACTGCGTAAAAAAAGAACTCGAAATGCCTCATTTCCGGCGTATAAGGAATGTTACTGAAGCAAACCTTCATGACGCCGAGGAGGCATTTCGAGTGAGTAAGAGTAGACAGCAAAGATTGAGGAATCGCAAGCGTCGCATTGAACGTCGGTTAAAGTCGAGGAATTGGGCTGCCCAAGAGGATCCGATGTTCAAGGCGAGCAACATTCATTACGAATTATCGGAGCGAACGCGAGGGTTAGCCAACGGAGGCATCGGCGCGATTCACAAATTGTCACAGATGACTGGTTTGGTGGAGGCGCTCGACGAGAAAGTCGAAGTACTGAAAGTGCATTTGCCTTACCACGAATCGGATCACGTACTGAACATCGCTTATAACATTTTGACTGGGGGCACGTGTCTGGAGGAGCTAGAGAGATTGAGAAACGACGAGGTCTATCTCGATGCCCTGGGAGCCCAACGAATCCCGGACCCGACGACGGCGGGAGACTTCTGCCGGCGGTTCAAAGAGAAGGACATTGAATCGCTGATGGAGGCGATCAACGAAACGCGGCTAGGTGTTTGGCGGCAACAGCCGGAAGAGTTCTTCGAAGAGGCGAAGGTGGACGTGGACGGCACGCTGGTGGAGACGCTGGGGGAATGCAAAGAGGGAATGGACATTTCCTACAAAGGCGTTTGGGGCTTTCACCCGCTAGTGGTGTCGCTGGCGAACACCCAGGAGCCGCTGTATCTGGTAAATCGGAGTGGGAATCGTCCGTCGAACGAGGGGGCGAGCGGGCGGTTGGACCAAGCGATCGAGCTGTGTCGACAAGCGGGATTCAAAAAGGTGACGCTACGAGGAGATACGGACTTCACGCAGACGAAGCATTTGGATAGGTGGGACGAGCAAGGAGTGGAGTTTGTCTTTGGCATCGATGCGATGCCCAATCTAAAGGGAATCGCGGAAAGCCTTTCAAAACGGGCCTGGAAGCGGCTTCACCGAAAGGCAAAGTACGAAGTGAAGACCGAGCGACGCGAACGACCGGACAACGTGAAAGAGGCGGTCGTCCGGGAGCGTGGATTCAAGAATATCCGCACAGAGTCGGAGCACGTTGCGGAGTTTTCGTATTCCCCTACCGCCTGCAAGAAAACGTACCGCGTGGTAGTGCTCCGGAAGAACCTCTCGGTGGAGCGAGGTGAGGAGCGCCTATTCGACGACATCGTCTACTTCTTCTATCTCACCAACAAGAGTGGTGTGCCGGCCCGAGAGATCGTTTGGGAGTCGAATGAACGCTGTAACCAGGAGAACCTGGTGGCTCAACTCAAAAGTGGTGTTCACGCGCTCAAGACCCCGCTGGATAATCTTCAGAGTAACTGGGCCTACATGGTGATGGCGTCTCTTGCCTGGAGCTTGAAAGCCTGGTTTGGGCTCTTGCTTCCCGAGAAGGGTCGACGGGCTGCCCAATATAGAGCGGCCAAAAGAGACGTGCTTCGAATGGAGTTCAAGTCTTTTCTCAACGTGATCATCCGCGTTCCAGCGCAACTCATCCGCCAAGGACGGAAGATCATCTACCGGCTGCTCGCATGGAATCCATGGCAGTCTGTGTTCCTCTGCGGGGTCGATCAGCTCAACGGACGGCTTCGATGTTGAATCCGACGCGAACGAGGAGAAGTTGCCCACACCGGTTCGAAGACGTGTCGCCGTGTAGTGCTCACACGGCCGCGGGCGCAACGGTCTGTCGGTTCCGAAGCACCTTCACCACGGTGTACGACACGCCGATGCCCTCAGAACTAAAATGAATATGCATATTCCTTCGTATTGTTCTTTGTGTCCCACGATTCGCTTGTTTTACGACTAGGAGACGGTAACGCTATATTCACGGGCGCGACGACCCCACTTCGGCTTTCGCAAGATCACCGTCGAGCGACCCGTTCGGCTCAACTTTCAGGCGAGCCC
>JBOGJF010000318.1:0-9110 GCA_050747785.1 Vicinamibacteria bacterium | reverse complement strand
GGGGAATTGAGACGCGGCGAGCGAGGGAGTGCCCTGGTTGTGGTTCTCTTGATGCTCCTCCTTCTTTTGCCTTTGACCCTCATCTTGAGCAGGTTGGTGATGCAGTGGCAGCGGCAGGCGGCCGACTTCTATGCCATGACCGGGCTGGAGTATGCGGCGCGGGCGGGCTTCGAAGATGCGGTGAGCCGGTTGGGGACAGAAAAGATTCAGCTCCGCCCCAACGAGTCGACGACGTTCGAGGTCGAAGGGATCGGAGGACATACGGCTCACGTGCGCGTGAGCCGGCAGGCAGACTCCGTCGTGAGCTTGGACGGACGCGTGCTGGAAGGGATTGAGGCCGCTCTGGCGGATCTGGATCAAATGACTGTCGATCCCGATCTGCGGCGTGTGCACCTGTTCCGCAAGCTGGAGGTGTGTCGGGTCGACGTCACGGTCGCGAGACCACCCTCGAAGGCCTCCATGGCTGGGGTGCGTCTCGGTGCGGTCATGGTTCGGGTGACCGGTGGAGCCTGGCGGCGGGCCGGTCTAAGAATCGATAGAGGTTTCTTTTGAAAGCGCGGGAGAGTGTGTCTTCGCTCGGCGGGAGGCCATAACCCAGGCGCGGGCTTCCCGCCCGAAATCCGTGTTAATCTATCCCGTGGACGGCGAGGCCTTCGTCAAGGAAATGGACGCCACGCTGTGGCAGATCCTCTCCAACCGCGATGCGGTCCTCTCTCGGATCGGCGAGTCGGCTGGCAAGGCAGACATCGGGATCCTGCTCCTGGGCGCCTTACGTGCTGAGCTCGAGGCAACGGAGATTGCAGCCCGCTGGGTGGCCTCGACACCCGAGCTCGAGGCTAAGATTGCCTTCGCGCAACAGGCGGGCGACGAGGCCCGCCACTATCAGCTCATCTCGGAAAGGCTGCGGGAGCTCGGTAACACTCGAGCCGGAGAAGATCCGGTCACGTCCTTCAGCAAGCTCTTCCAGTACCTCGAAACTCTTACCACGACCGGGGAACGGATCGCCGCGGCTCAGTTCACGCGGGAAGCCATCGGCTACAAGTCCAACCAACTCTTCATCGCGCTCTGCGAAGAAGTGGGTGATACCGCGACCGCTAGGATGTACACAGAGCGGATACAGCCCGACGAGAAACGCCACCATGAATGGGGAAAGCGCCTGCTGCCGCAGTACACCGCCCAGGCTTCTGAGCAGGAGCTGGCGCGCAAAGCGATCCTGAGAACGCTCGAGCTTGCCGAAGAGCTACGAAGCCTCGCGGCTGGAAGGCTCCTCGTCGAGACCCTGCCCGGCTGCTGAAGGCTCACGGAGCAGGCCGACGAAAAACATCTCAGTGATCGGTCGTTCCATGGATCAGCACAGGCTTGGGCAAGGGTTTTCGCGGAAGCATTTCCGCCCGGTTGGCGGCTTCATAGACGAACGACGCCAGAATGGCTGCCGCCTGCATGAGGTCGCTGGTCGAGAGGTGGTCGTAGACATCGAGATGGGAATGATGCGTGCGCGAGCCGTAGTCGAGGGGATCCTGGATGAACTGGAATCCGGGGAGGCCCACCTCATCGAACGACTGATGGTCCGTCCCGGTGGTGTTGCGAATGGCGAGCGAGGTCGCTCCGAGGTCTGCGAAGGGTGCCAGCCAGGCTTCGAAGATCGGGCGAACGAGGTCGTTCTTCTGTAGGAAGACCCCCCGTATCTTGCCGCTTCCGTTATCGATGTTGAAGTAAGCAGCCATCTTGGCATGCTCGGGCTTCAGCTCCATGGTCTTCGGATCCGCGAAATGGTTCTTGACGTAGGCCAGCGAGCCATACAGGCCCTGCTCCTCCCCATCCCACAGTGCGAGTCGGACGGTCCTGTCCATCGGCAAGGAAATCGCCTTCAGGATCCGCGCCGCCTCGAGGACGACGGCGCTTCCGGCGGCATTGTCCGTGGCGCCGGTGGCAGCGTGCCAGGAATCCAAGTGGGCGCCCATCATGACGATCTCGTCGCGCTTGGTGCCACCTGGAATCTCGGCGATGACGTTCGTACCATCGAGCGAGTCGTCGTGAAAACGCGCGGCGAGATCGATCTCCAGCCGAACCGGAAAGCCGTTGTCGACCAGTCGGACGATTCGGTTGTATTGCTCGGGCTCGATCACGATGCTCGGCGGAGGTACGGGAGACCCAGGCTCATAGGCCGAGCTGCCTTCTGCATAGAGAATGGCGCCGTCGCCACGGGAGTCCGAAGACAATACGGCGGTCACACCCTCCTCGAGGAGAAACGCAATGAGCCTTTCTTCTGTATCGCCCACCTGTTCCCAGTAGGCGCGACTGAGCGTGACCGGCGCCTCTTCATAGAGTCGTTCGAGTACCTCGGGATCGGAGGGCATTTCCTTCATCGGCCACTCGAAGGGGGGAAAGGCCATCGGCTCGGGCGCCTCGGTCAGTGTCTCGAGTTCTTGAGCATCGAGTCGATCGGTTGCAGGTTCGGTCGGCAGCTCGAGTTCGACGAGCGGGCTCATCAAGATGATCTTGCCCTTCAGTTTCCCCCGATTCTCTTTGGCGTAGTTCTCAATAGCACTTGCTAGCTGGTCTGGACCCCCGTGCGGCTCGGCTTTGAAGGGGGCGAAAACGGTTTCCGCAATGACCGGTCCCTCGGTTCCGGAGCACCAGGCCATGGGTACGCCGTGAAGCGGTGTCGCGACCGGTTCGAGCATATGAATGGAGAGTCTCGAGTACGACCAACCTCTACCGAACTGACCCCACGTTTCGAGCCGCGGGTTGGTGAGCCCCCAGTCTGCGAGCTTGGAGATGGCCCATGCCGCGGCAGCCTTGTAACCCGGGGAGCCGGTGAGACGCGGCCCGTGGACGTCAGTCAGATAGAAGAGCGTATCCGCGAGCTGAGACTTCTCGAACGCCTCTTGCTTGATCTTGTAGATGGCGGCGAGATGCGGCTCGTTCTGAGCAAGAGCACCCGGGGCGAAGGCGACGAGCAGTGCGAGTCCTAGGAGCATGACGCGGTCCATGGGTATCGGTTCTCCTCTCGATGTCGAAATGTGACAGGCTACGCCGTCTCCGCGGCTCGGTCAAGCTAATCTGGCTCGGCCCGTCTCGTTCCGTTGCGAGCTAACTCTTCAGCGTCTTGCCCGGAATGAGAAGGATACTCTCTCGCCGACGCTACCGCTCAGGCGAAAGACGATCGAGCTTTCGGTGACAAGCTCCACGCGTCCCATGCGCACCTCGAGGCTACCTCGCTCGACGCCGCCGGTATCGCCCAAATCGAAACGCCAGGTCCCGGCCCGGCCGTTGGCGGCTACCAGCCACCCCTCGACCACGTTCGTTCCGGTCTGCACCGTGGAGCTCGCCTGCGATCGTCCGGTACCGGCGAATGACCCCGAAGTGCCGTTAAACATGACCTGTCCTCTCCCACCGGGAACGGTGAGCTCGCTCGACCAATTAAGGATAACCTCTTGCCGACGTTGCTGGGTGTTGCCCGCGCCGGCGTTGCCTCTCCACCCACCCCCGACACCCACCGCCGACAGGGGAGACGTCAACGGGAAATCGAGTCTGAACTCATTACTAGTCCGCAGAGTGTACGCATCGGCGGAGGTCCTTACCGTCAATTCTCCGTCAAACTCGAAGAATCCACTCTCGCTGCCGGTTTGGTTGAAGCAGTTGAAGGGCAGATTGACGATGATACCGTTCCGGGACTGTCCAACCACCAAACGGTTGGGGTTTGCCGGCCTGTTGTTGAAACTTCCTGACTCGCCTACCTGGTTCGTTATCGGTCCTTGAACTCTGGTGACGGTCGCCAGAACATCCACGGCGTTGATGTCGACCGTGCTGCAGCTGTTGTTCGTCCCGTCGAATCGAATGGACACGCGAAAGTCGAAGTTCGTGGATCCCTCGGGACAGCTGACGGAGCTCGGCTGAAATCGCGCATTCGCAAACTCAACTTCTCCGTTGGGGTTTACTCTTCGGTCGGTGTCGTCGCAGTCTCCACGATTCTCAGAGAATCCGTCACCATCGTTGTCGATGTCTGCCGGATCGGTGCCCCCGCCGGGCATACCGCCGCCGGGCGTTCCCGTTCCGCCCCCACCGCTCGCTGCGGTATCGTCGCCGCCGGTCGCGGCTACCGCGATCCCCACTGCGCCCGCGGCGGCCGCGGCAGTGATCCCGGCGATGGCGGCGGTTGAGAGTCCACCGGTACCTGCCGCGGCGCCGCCCATAGCGGCGCCGGCCGTGAATCCGGTGATGCCGACTGCCTGGAATCCGGCCGGTACGGCTGGAACATTGGCGACCAAAGACCCGATGACGATGGAAGGCACTCCAAGGAAGTGCCGGTAATCGCAGCTTCCGGAGGGGACGACGTTGGGATCGTACTCCGCCGTCTGAGTGGCATTGAATTCGTTGTCGACGGCTTCGACGTAGTAGATGACGCGGTCGGTTTCCTGAGTCGGCTGCGGCATCACCGCTTCGAAGAGCCCTTCTTGGTTTCGCGTCATCTCGACGTAGTAGAAGTCGAGAAAATCACTGGCGCGGAAGTAGATTCTCGCAGTTTCCACCTCGTCCGCGGGGGCGATGTTCGCCTGCATCACCACGAAGTCATCGTAGGGCCAGCAGGAGATGGCGTCGTGCGTGATGGCCACCGCGCTCTCGGCTTGAGGGGTGGGGGCGGCGTATCCGAATCGAGGAAAAAGGATGAAAGCCAGGAACAAGTACCGAGGAATTGACATCTATGCACCTCCGCTAGGAAGTCCTTCCGCGATGGGCAGGAACGACGGCGCACTCGAAGGACCGAGCATTCTACTGATTTCGCATTACGAATTGAAATCGGTTGTCTTCTGGGCGTGGGATCGCGATTTGCTCTCCGACCCCGACCGCAATAGCATCTCCGGGGAGGGGCCGATGGAGTTCTACTACCAGAACGTGGACGACGGGGTCCTCGTCTTGAGTGCCGACGGCGGCTTGGACCGGGGCACCGCCGAGCAATTCGTGGGGGAGCTCCGCCGACTCGTCGAATCGGGAGCCTCGAAGATCATCGTCGACTGCACGAAGCTCGACTACGTCTCGCTGCATGGGTTGAGCACGCTCTTTGGTCTACACAAGAAGCTCGCGGACCACGGGGGCGACGTCAAGGTCGCTGCGGTGCGGGGCAAGATTGCCGGGCTCGTCGCGGAGTCGAGGCTGAGCGACGTTTTTCACGTTTACCCGTACGTGGATCGGGCGCGGCATGCTTTCCGACGGAGAGATGTGTGAGCACTCGGGTCTCGGACGGCGTGGGCTCCGACTGCCATGTTGTCTATTTGCAGCTTTTGCGCACCCGGGAGTATAATTGGTTTGTGCGAACTCACCATACCCGGATTTCACTCGAATCCGGCTCGGCTAACCCAGGAGCTCAGCTCGTCGCCCCGAGTTCCCCGAATCCCCTTCCATAAGCATTGACAACCGGGTGATCCAGCCGAAGTCCCAATCAGCGTGACCAACCCAAAAATCATCGGAGCATTGTCGCTACCGTTTGATGGAGCCATAGCACGTGGTCAGCGTGCGCCTAACCAAAGGAGGATGTCATTTCACGCAAAGTGTTTGCTGGTAATTTGAGTTTCGACCTGACGCGCCAACAACTGCTCGAGGCTTTCAGCGCCATCGGTCCTGTTCAGGACGTGGTGATGCCCCTCGACAAGATGACCGGTCGTATGCGCGGATTTGCTTTCGTCGAGTTCGAAAGCGAAGACGACGCCGCAAAGGCTATCCAAGCCCTCGACGGAAAGGAGTTGGCCGGTAGGGCCTTGCGAGTGAATGAAGCACAGGCCAAACCCCAACGCTCGTTTTCCCCCAACCGCGGTGGCGGCGGAGACGATGGTTGGGTTCCGCCTTTCGACGGTGGAAGGCCTCCCAAGAACAAAGGAAGCCGCAGGGGGATTCGTCGACGCAAGAGAGGTTTCTAGCCAGCATCTTGGTTTCGACAACCGCATAGAATCTCTTCCACACTTCTGACGATCTCCTCGTCACCGGGCGAACCTGGCGTGCTTGCACGGTTACCCCTGGCGCAACGCGCGCCGTTGCGGATACTCTAGAGAGCGGTGACTGGCGGTACATTACTCTATCTATCTCGTCGGGACGTCGCGTCTCTTGCGATCCCGATGACGGCGATCATCGACGCGGTCGAGCAGATGTTTCGGGAAAAGGGAGCCGGTCGAGTCGAGATGCCTCCCAAGCCCGGCATCCATCCCCGGCCCAACGCGTTCATCCACGCCATGCCCGCATACATCCCCCACATCAACGCCAGTGGTCTCAAGTGGGTCGCCGGTTATCCGGAGAACCCAGGAAAGGGCCTCCCCTATATCAGTGGGCTCTTGATCTTGAACGATCCCGCGACCGGCGTTCCGACCGCGGTGATGGACTGCACGTGGATCACGGCCATGCGTACCGGTGCGGCAACCGCAGTCGCGGCGAAGTATCTGGCCCGGAAGCAGAGCGCCAGGCTGGGAATCGTCGGGTGTGGCGTTCAGGGTCGGAGTAATCTCGAGGCGCTCTCCTCTCTGTTCGAGCTGAAGCGGGTGAAGGCGTACGACATCGTGCCGGAAATCGCAGCGCGCTTTGCCGAGGAAATGAGCGACCGCATGGGCGTTACGGTGGAGCCAGTCACCAGCGCGGAGAAGGCGGTGCGCGAAATGGATCTGGTGGTCACCAGTGGTCCTATCCTCAAGGAGCCGCGGCCGACCATCGAGCCTGGTTGGCTGGCGCCTGGTGGTTTTGCCTGTCCTTTAGATTTCGACTCCTACTGGCAGGGAGACACCTTGCGACGGGTCGACAAGCTTGCCACCGATGACGCCCCGCAGATGCGCTACTACCGCGGGGAAGGATACTTTCGCGACACGCCCGAGCCGTACGCCGATCTCGGAGAGATCGTGGTGGGGCTGAAGCCGGGCCGAGAGACGGAAGAGGAGCGAACGGTCTGCCTCAATCTCGGACTGGCGCTTGCGGACGTGGCCACGGCGGCTCTCGTGTATGACCGCGCGGTCGCGGATGACATCGGAACCGAGCTTCCATTCTGAGGCGCCTATCCCGCTGTGGTTTGCGACTCGGTGGGCACTCGTGCGAAAGTGCCCCGTAGCCCGATTCGTCTTTCGTTGAGCCTGCTAGGGGGTTGGCATGGGTGCGGGAAAGACCTACGGTGGACAGACCATGGCTGGTGTTCTCCGCCGGGTGATGGTTTGCTCTCCCAAGGCGGCCGGTTGGAAAGATGCTGAAGAGACGGCTCGTTGGCGTGAGCTGAGCTACTACCGCGAGCCGGATCTAACCACCGCCGAAGCACAGCACGCGGAGCTCCGCCGCGAGCTCGAGTCGCTCGGCGTGAACGTGCTTTCTCTGCCCGCGGGCGAGGACCTATCGCTCGACGCCATCTATGTTCAGGATGCGTCGTTCATCACCGAAGCGGGCGCCATCCTCATGAATCCCGGCAAGCCCGCTCGACGCGGCGAGCCGGCGCGCCACGCCGCTTTCTACGAGTCTCAAGGAATCCCCGTCTTGGGTGCGATTAGTCCTCCGGGAACGGCGGAGGGGGGCGATTTGTTGTGGCTGGATAGGACGACGCTTCTCGTGGGCCATGGCTATCGGACGAACGACCTGGGAATCGCGCAGATTCGCGACTTCGTCGAGCCCCAAGGGATCGACGTGATCGTGGCCCCCTTGCCGCACGGTCCCGGCCCATCGGTCTGCCTCCATTTGATGTCCCTCATCAGCATCGTGGACGAGAGAGCGGCGCTGGTGGATCTGCCCTGGCTTTCCGTGCAAACGGTGCAGGAGCTTCGCCGCCGCGACTTCAAACTGATCGAGATCTATCCCTCCGAGCGGGAGACGATGGCGAGCAACGTGCTCGCGCTCGGGGATCGCAAGCTGCTGGCGCTCGAGGAGAACGAGAAAACCAATCTTCGTCTGCGGCAGGAAGGCTTCGAGGTGGCAACCTTCTATGGCACCGAGATCAGCCAGAATGGTGGCGGCGGCCCCACCTGCCTGACGCGCCCGATTCTCCGCGGCTAGCGCAGGTAGGCTACTTGGCCCCCCACCACCGTCAATAGAATCCGTCCTTCGAGAAGCTTTCCGGGGTCTGTCGCGCCGACTACCAATGGGTCGATGTCCATGACGGTGATGTCGGCCCAACCGCCAGGGAACAGCTTGCCGCTCGTGAGCTCAAGCAGGCTGGCGCGAGCGGCCCATGTG
Organism: Vicinamibacteria bacterium; assembly: GCA_050747785.1. GTDB lineage: Bacteria > Acidobacteriota > Vicinamibacteria > Marinacidobacterales > DATDRI01 > CBDANW01. The sequence continues at coordinate 920 of JBOGJF010000318.1, read as the reverse complement.
GTGTAACCGCGGATGGCTTCTTCGGGAGTGAGTCCCTGTTCCGGATGCCAGCCTCCCGGAGGCCGGAGGTGCTCGTCGCGCCGGGTAATGGCGGCGTGAAGCCCATAGAAGATGTTATGTCTAGAGCCCGGCAGGTCGGAGCCTAGAACCAGAGAAACGCCCGCCCGCCGAAGAGTCCTCCAGGCGTAGGCGCCCCGGATCCGCTCCCGCCCCAGACGGTCTTCCGACCACGCGAAATCCTCGACCGCGTGGGTGGGCTGAACCGAGGCGGTAATCCCGAGCTCGGCGAATCGGGCGAAATCTTCTGGTTGGATGACCTGCGCGTGCTCGATGCGGTGCCTCAGGGACTTCGCGCTCGGAGTGGCCGCGAGCGCCCATTCCATGAAATTGAGCACCTCGCAGTTACCCGCGTCGCCGGTGGCGTGAACGGAAATTTGAAAGCCTCCGCGCATCATCGTGGCCAACAAGGTCTCGTCGAAGCCGAATTCCACCCCGGCCACGCCGAAGTGGCCGGCGCGGTCGGCGTAACCCTCCAAGAGTCGAGCACCGCGAGAACCCAGCCCACCGTCGTAGTGCGCTTCCACCGACCGAACGAAGAGCTTTTCCCCTCCAAGTGTGTCGGGACCGCGCTCCAGCCAGATGCGCATGAGCTCCTCGTCGCGGGCGGAGAGCATCAGGGATACTCGAATCGGCAATCGGTAGCGGTTGGCCAGGTTCTCGTAAGCCGCGGCGGTCACCCGGTTGGCTCCCGCCTCGTGAACCATCACGAAGCCCGAGGTGGCCATCTCCTCGAGACCGGCGAGAATTTGTGCTTCGAGCTCTTCGGGATCGCGAACCGGGAGCACCGCGTCCAACAATCCAGTGGCGTTGTTCAAGAGCACTCCGGTCGGGTCGCCATGGATGTCCGTCAGGATCTCGCC
>JBOGJF010000317.1:0-3516 GCA_050747785.1 Vicinamibacteria bacterium | reverse complement strand
GTCCAGTTCATTCCGGACAAGGCAGCCGTGACCCAAGAGGTTCACCGGCTCGCGAAGGCGTCGCCTTTGGGCGCGATCATCTCCCAGAAGCTCATGGATCGCGAAGGCCGCCCGATCGCAGAGATCGGATCGGTAGAGGACGATCTCGACGGACGGGTCGTGCGGCAGACGTCGCAGCACATGCAGCTCGAGATCCCGTGGCTTCGTGCGGTCATTGACCGCATGCGTGAGCGCTTGAAGCCCACGGCGATCAATCTCCGCGCTCATCTCGTGAACTCTCCGGTCTTCGATGAGGGCAAGGCGCCGATCCTCGAGCGCGGACTCGCCGCCTACCTCGAGAGCGAAGCGATCGTGGCTGCCCCGATGCTCATTCCCCAGCTCGAGGATGCCCTGCGGAACCTCCTCCGTCTCTCTGGCGGCTCGACGTACAAGCCGCACCGGCTGGGCGGCCTCATGCTGAAGACCCTCGACGACCTCCTCCGCGAGGAGGCGATCGTGAGGAGTCTCGGCGAGAACGTGGTCCACTATTTCCGCGTCCTCTTCACCGACCAGCGCGGATGGAATATCCGGAATGATGTGTGCCACGGGATCACACCGCTTGCCGCCTTCTCTCCGCAGATGACGGATCGGATCTTCCACGCCCTTCTCGTCCTTGCGTTGCTTCGCGAGAGCGAGGGGCCAGCCGAAAACCAGGGTGAGCGCGGGACGGCGTGAAGCTCTTCCATGTGAGCGCGAAGATCTATCGGCCTGGCGAGATAGTTGGCCCGCTCACCCGCAACGACTACTCCGACCCTGCGCGTGGGAGCGCCCAGAGCCTGCGCGCGCAGACGGCGCTCGACGCCGGGCGGCCCCGCGGCGCGGTAAGCCGGCTCTCCGCGCACTTCGCGTTTGACACGCCTGAACTCTGCCTCGCGTATTGGTCCGCCGAGGCGAAGCGCGCCAAGGCTTGCGGCGACGCCGCATCTCCGTATCTCCTTCCGCCGCGCTACTACGAGATCGAAATGGCCGCGCCGGTGAAGGCCCCGATGGCCGTCGCCGAATGGGTCTTCCAGCTCGTCGCCCACCATGTCGATCCGGCCCCTGCGATCACGGAGTACTGGGCGCCGCGCCCGGCGTGGAGAGTCTGGGAGTATCTGGATCGCGAGATGACGGTCGTCGGGGAGACCGGCCTTCCCACCGATCCGCGAGGCCTCGCCCTCCTCCTCCACGGCGAAGACCGCAAGACGGTGAAGGCGAACTGGCCCCTACCGGGCTGACCCGATGCCACCAAGTCCTGATGCCGAAACTGCGGTCATCGTTCCACCGGAGACCGTGTTCCCGGGACTGCGGGCTGATGAAGGAACCCTTGTCGACCTCCTTCGGGGTGTGAGCAGAACGGACACGCTTTTCTGGTGCGCGCGGGCGAACTTGACTGTAGCCGGATCAGGCAACGAGACACCTACAGAGCGGCAGCAACGCGTCCTGAACGCGCTCTGCACACCCGACGAGATCCGTCGGATCAACGCCTTCGCCGAAGGCCATGGCGGCGTCAACCGAGTCCGGGCATTCTTCCGCGGCCAGCTCCTCGAGTTGATGCGGTGGGTGTCAGAGCACTCGGCCGACGAGCCGAGGGATGGCGAGACCTTCAACGATCCCGAGGTGCGGAGGCGGTTCGTGCAGGCGGCCCTGATCGCGGCCGTGCTCTGGAGCGAGCGCGTCTTCGGTGACCGTTTCAAGTTGGACGGCGGGATCGAGGTTGCCCGGCGCCGCGGCCTCGCGCCGATCCGGAAGAGCATCGAGGAGTCCGGGACGGCACCCGAGCTTCAGAACTCCCTGGGCCGGGGCTGGGTCTTGTTCTCCGAACATCTGCCCCGGCGCTATCCCGGCCTCGGTGAAGAGTTCCTCGCCGCGACCGGCCTCTCCCTGGAAGAATACTTCGTTTGCGTCGCGGCGCTCACGGTCCAATACCTCGGTCCGGCGGCGGCCACGCCGATCATGAACTGGCGCACCACGGCGAGCGCGACCGCTTACCGGGAGATCTTTCCGGAATACATCGAACTCGAGTCGCACACCGTCTCCGAGCTTGCCTCAGCCTTCACGTTGGGCGAGGCGGGATATCGCGAGCTGCGAGAGCGGCCGATACTTCGGACCGAAGACGACAGAGCCATCATTCTGGATCCCGTGTTCTTCAGCGAACGCGCGTCGGTGGGTCGGCTCTTCCACCTGATTGGATCTCGCAACCCGCACGCCAATGCCAACCGTATATTCAGCGCCTTCGGTCTCGCCTTCGAGGACTATGTGGCCGCCATACTCTCGCGGATGTACCCGACCGGTGACGCCCTCGTCTCCCGTCTCGCCTTGAACGTCTCGGGACGCGACGGTTCTGGGACACCGATTGAAATCGATGCGGTGTTGAACGACGCGACCGAGATCGTGGTCTTTGAAACGAAGGCCGCATGGCTGCGCGAAGATCGACTCCGCGATGACACGTATGAGGGGTACTTGGAGCATCTGCGGGAGAAGTACGGTGTCCGCGTGGGGCGGTCCCACGGCGAGCGCGTAAAGGGCGTCGGTCAGCTCGCGCGGAGCAGCGGCGCGATCGCGAATGGTGACTGGCTCGGCTCGCAGGACGAGTTTCGGGTCGCGGAGGTGATCTATCCCGTCCTCATCGTCCACGACGCGCTCTTGGGCGCGCCTGTCTACGGGAACTTTCTTGCGGGCGAGCTCAACGAGCTGCTCCAGAGTCGAATGTGCCAGGGGGACACGCCTCGGCGGCGCGTCACGGTCGCGCCGCTCACTGTCATGACCATCGCCGACCTCGAAGCCCTCGAGGAGTCGGTGAACCACTTCGCCTTACGTGATCTTCTCCGTGACTACACCCGCGAGTGCCCGGACCGCCTGCGATCGCTGCACAATTTCATCGCCTTCTCGCGCTATGGCGGCACAATGTATCAGAGTGCGTATCTCACAAGGAAGACGGGGAAACTGCTGAAGCGAACACAGGAGGCGCTCTTTCCCGGAGGATAACTGGGCCGGCCCACGGACGATGAGCGCAAAGACCGGTATGCCGCTCACTCAACTGAAGATTGCGGTGCTCGCCTGGGGCTCACTGTATTGGAACCGCGGCGTCCTCAATGCCAAAGGTCGCTGGCGTCGTGACGGCCCGCGCTTGCCTATCGAGTTCGCGCGGATCTCACAAGACGGTCGCCTGACGCTCGTTATCGTCCCGCGCAGAAGGCTGATCAGAACGTACTGGGCGCCTTCAGGCTGCGCCGACCTCGACTCAGCCATCGGCAATCTGGCAAAACGAGAGGGGAGTTCGCTAGCCAACATCGGCTACATGCTCGCGACCGGAGAGCACCGCACGAACTTTCCGTCCTGCGCCCAGGTGCTGCACCGGTGGGTCAAGCTACACCGGATGGAAGCTGTCATCTGGACGGACCTCGAATCGAACTTCCTCAACCGACTGCGAAGACCATTTTCGATGGATGCCGCAATCCAATATCTCAAGACGCTCGACGGGGCTGTTAAGAATAT
>JBOGJF010000316.1:0-16628 GCA_050747785.1 Vicinamibacteria bacterium | reverse complement strand
GGGCGGTGTCTCCTTCGGCGGGCGTTGTCAGCGCCCGCGGTTCGGGTTGTGGTCACCCGAAGGCTACACCGCCTTCTCTTCGTTTACACACCTCCTGAGGCTACCTCGTGGTCGCAATCTGTCTTCGCAAGTGGAGTTGGAGGTCGTTGCCGGGTTAGAAAGGCCCGCCCAGCTCTCCGCTGCGCGTCAGGAAACCGCGCCGCCTGACGCGACCTTCGCGGCCAGCGACAAGAGCACCGTCAGCCATAGCAGTGTGTTGACGGCCGGCCGCTCAAAGTCTCCGGCCGCCAGGAGGCCATGACAAAGCCGGTTCCGCAGATTCGGGCCGGTCTTCTCGATCAGGAGCGACTTCACCTCCCAGAGAAGATCCTCCCCCAGCACGTCCGTCGCGCCCTCCATGCGCAAGAGCTGGTTCAGGTCTCGCTCCTCCTGGACACCTTGGGCATCCATGGACGTGACCTGTAGCCCGGCCGCCCGGAAGACCATCCTCAGGGAGTTCTCAAGCTGGGGGATCACCAGATGCGAGAAGAGCATCTTGTCCCCCTCGAATCCCGCCACGAGCGCCCGTTCGTAGATGTCTCGTCGGTCGTCAGGAACAAACGCGTTGTCTTCGATCAGTTCTCGGACCGCCGCCTTCCACGTGCTGGCCTCTGTCGATGCCAGGATCGACCGCGCCTCCTCAAGGAGCGTAGCCCCCACCACATCCTGCTGCATCGCATACGCCTGGACGATCCCGGCCTGGAACTTCGCCTCTTCGTCTTCAAGCATTCCCGGCACCGTCGCGGCCACGTTACCCTCGGAGACCATGATCTTCGTCGAGATCGTCGCCGAGAGCGGATGCTCCCTGCTCTGCCTCTGGACGCTCTCGCGGACTGCGGCGTAAGAGGCCGGCGCCCGAAGCCGCGCGAACGCCTCAATCGCCGCCGGACCGACCTTGCCCGTCATCACCCGACGCGCCTCGAGAATCAACGGCCCCACATCCATGGGCACCTCGATCGGCTTCATCTGCGACAGGGCGAGCTGATTTGCCCGGCGCAGTTCGCCCATGAGTTCGTTGACCTTCGCTTGTTGGCCCTCGGCCTTGCGGTAGGCCTCGATCGCGCGCTCAAGCCGGTGCGCGATCTGGAATCCGTCTCCCCCCTCGGGCGTCCGGAACTTTGCCCCCTCAGCCTCCCAGTGCTGGGCGATCGCAAGCTTTGCTTCCTCCGCCTTCGCCGGGAGCCCCGCGCGCTCGTAGCATGTCGCCGCGAGGTCGTAGTATCGCCTGGGCTCATCGCACCCGGGCTGAACGGGGAATCCCTTTCCTATGGCGACACACCTGTCGCCGAGCCTCTCCCAGTCCGACACCAGCCGGTTCTCGATGAGGATCTCCGCGAGCGCCGCCGGCCAGAATCCCCAGTCCGGCGTGAAGCATCGGCCCTTGTACTCCTCGAAGAGCGCTTCGACCTTCTCCTTCACGACCTGGCGTTCCGGGGCCTTTGTGCCAAGTCCCATCGCGAGCTGGGCCGCTCGCTTGAGATAGTCGCGCTTGGGCACCCAGGAATCGGTCTCCCGGTCGGCGGACTCAAGGTACGCACCGATGGCCTTTCGGGCGTACTCGTGCTGCCGGATCCTGATCCAGAGCACATCCGCCACGCGGGCGATGAAAATGGGATCCTCACAGGCGTCGACCACCGTTTCAAGCTGGGCAGCCTGCTCCAGACTCAGATCCTCGGGCAGGAACGTCCGTTGCCCACCAGGGAAGACCGCCAGAGGCCCGAACGGTCCCTTATCGCCGAACTGGAAGTACATCGAGAACACGCTCCCGAGAAGACGGAGACTCGTTGCGAGATCCTCGTCGCCGGCCGCTGCGGCTTCCTTCGCACGCTTCGCGAAGGCCTGGTCATACTCAAGCGGGTTCGGGCCCGACGAGCGGCCCGTGAAATCCGCGCACACCTGCTTGATGGCGTCCTGAAGCGTCATGCGCATTGCGTAGGCCTTGCGCCATCAGCCTAGCGTAGGCGCAGCTCGCTGGCCAGTAGAAGACCGGTTACGGCTGACGCACCCGGATGGTCTCGAGGAGCGCCGTGACCGACGACGCCCATCAGCCGCCGTCGGTCTAAGACGCAGCGGCAGAATGCGCCACAAAAAGAACCGGGCTGCCGGCCCGAGCATCTTTGAGGTACCCGATACCTTGCCCCATCGGTCGAGATAGAATCCGGGGTGCCATGACCGACTTCCACACCATCTGGCGCGACCAGTGCGAGGCCGCCCGCGACATCAGGGAGGCGTTCGGGCTCCAGAAAGCGCTCGGGTACCTGATCGGCGAGAAGCTGTTGAACTTCGTCGGCGCAGCGGACCAAGATCCCGACTTCGCGGCAGAGCTCTCGGCCTTCCTGGCAGAGATCCGTTCTATCTTCGAGCCCTCAGAGATCCGCGCCTACCTCGACAAGGTGCCACGTGTTGGATCCCTCGGTCACATCTTGAGCGACGCGGATTATGAAGAGTTCCGAGATGCCGGCGCAGTCGAGGAGGACCCGGTCGAGTGGGCGCGGGAGATCCTCCTTGTCGAGCGGGTCAAGAAGATGCTCCTGCCAGACAAATCCTGACTCCCCATCTGCGGGGCAAGTGGCCAGGCCTCTCGGGAAGCCTGAAGTCTAAGCGCGTCGCGTTCCCTCAGCCAGCCTTGTCAATGATCCAGCTCACAAGCCCATACTTCACGGCCAGCCCGGCGATCGCCGAGGGCAGCCAGAGGACACACGCATCTCCTGCTGAGGTCCCCGCGACCGCGAGATCCGGTCTCGGGCTGTGGACGACGAAATAGCAGCGGGCAAAGCCCTGGAGGTCGCGAAACCGCTCTTCGTAGGCTCGGAAATCGGCGAGGCCGGCCTGCGACTTGATCTGCACACCAAAGCGCTCGCCTGTGATCGGTGAAATCAAGTCGAGATCCAGCGTCTTCTGGGCGCCACCGGCCTGGCCGATACGTTGCCATCCCGCCTGTCTGAAGACGAGATCCATGAGGATCTCGAAGTCGCGCCAGCGAAGCCGCCGAATGAGTTCCTCCAATCGACGCTCCAGTTCTGACAACGCATGAGTTGCCGCACGAACCTCTTCATGCTCGACGCCATTGATCTTGTTGACCAGGTACTCAAAGGCATCGACGGCGCAGATCGTGCCGCGAAAGCCCTGCATGCTGAGAAGCTTGCCACTCAGGCGCGCCGTCGAGAGCGGCCGGCCGAGGATATCCGCTGAGCGCCACTGGTCGATCGCCGGCCTGGTCTTCGTCCCATCCGGCAACTGCGTGATTTCTCGCCTCGAGAAGCACCACCAGAGAAGGTCGCCAAAGAACGTCACCCAGAGCACATCGTCTCCTGACTCATAGAAGAGTCGGACCTGATTCATGTGATTGGTGACGGTGGCGCCCGACATCGCGGGAGAGCCCCGCCTGAAGTCTTCGGTAGCCTCCCGCCAGGCTGCGTTCAGGCAGAGGTCATGGGGCACGTCCTCGTAGCCAAGGCGAAGGGTCTGCTCCCGCGTGAGGCAGTCGCGTTCCCAGGTGCCACCCTTGCCGAGCTTGACGTAGAGGGCCTTCGAAGGCTTGATCGGATCCACGACGAGGATTATAGGGGTATGCTCCTCGTGATTCCTCAGCCTTCGTGCTACCTATCGGCCCGCGCCCGGCCGCCTCGCGCGACCGCACCCTCCCCGATCTCCTGACGCGCAAGAGCCGCCGGAGGCTGCATGGTCAGCCAAGGGTTCCGTAGACGACAATGCGCGCCTCGTTCACACCTGCGGCAACCGTCGGCGTTTCGCCGCCGTCCAAATCGAGCCACTCAAGCTGCACGCGATCGAATCCCAGGAGCGCTCGTAATTCGCCGGCCCACGCGTCGCCGGATGCAATCCATGTCGTGAATGCATCGGTATCACCGCGCGCAGGTGAAATCACGACCGCCAGGTCGAAATCACTTCCCGGCTGCGCAGTGCCCTTGGCATAGGAGCCGAAGATGACGAGCGCGCAGACTAACGGGTTCCGTTCTGCCCACGTCCTCAGTCGGATCTTGGCGAGCTCAAAGTCAACCATCAGCCCACGTTGGCCCCACTGGCGCGGTCTTGGCCCTGTACCCAGTCGCGGGTCGCGGCGATGGCCGCTGTGAGCCGCGCCTTGTCCGTCTCGCTCAGCGGCTCGGCCCCCAAATGCTGCACCAGCCAGAGGCCACTTTGCCGGATCTTCTCCACCGGAGAGTACCGACCGAGCCAGTCGGGCGACGGCCGGCAGGCGCCGCATCGCGCCACGGTCGCGATCAATCGCGCCTCAAGTCCCTCTGAGCCCATCCGCCCGGCTTGGCCTTCCAAGACGACGAACCGGAACGAGAAGTCTTCCCGCAAGAGTCTCGTTATTTCCGCCTCGATCCGGCGCTCGTTCCCGACGTCGCGCAAGTGCCGCTGCGTCGGCGCGGCGGTGTAGAGCAGGTCGGGCGTGACCCGCCTCCCGGTTCCCCTGGAGAAGTCATCCTTCTTGGCCGCGCAGTGGGTGATATAGATACGCCCTTGGTGCATTATTCGATGTCGAGGAAGACAAACTCGATCGGCAGCTCGATGTCCTTCTCGGTGGACCCCGCCTGGGCGAGAATCGCCGACACGGAGAGCCGCACGAGCGCCTGGAACTCCACGATCTCGCCGGCCACGACTTGGTTCACACGACCGTCGACCTGAGTGCCCTTCACGCTCACCGCGGGAACGCGGAGGGCCCCGGGCACGACGACGTTACCCCGAAGGATGTCCAGGAAAATCCGCGTGCCATCGTCGAGGGGCTTCGGACCGTCCGCCACCCGCCCGCGCAGGTTCCAATGATTGAAACCCATCTTGGCTCCCACGATGGCGATGTAGGGCTCGTCCTTGATCGTCATCCTCCGGACGGCGACCGTCGCCCGCTCCTCTCCGCCCTGTTTCTTCCGCCAGAGGAGCTTCTTGAGCTCCGCGGGGCCGTAGCCGCGGCCCACCTTGTTCCCGTCCCTGATCCTCCGCACGTGGTCCGTGAAGTCGAGTGCTCCCACTTTGAGAAGGGGATGGAGCTCGACTTGGTGGTCGGGGTTGGAGTTGGTGTAAGAGGGGACTTTCAGGGCCTCGGACTGGACCTTGTTGCCCTTGGGCGGATGCTCGAGCCAGATCCGGAAGACCCCGGTCGCCGGGACGACCTTCCCGAACGTCTCCTCGTAGACCCCCTCGCTCCAGTACGCCCGGCTCTCGCCGGCGGGCTTCATGGAGCAGGCGTTCTTTACTTCGCCGAGCAGAGGTACTCGGATGTTCAGGCTCCTCAAAGGCACATGGAGGTCACAGTCGTCCCCGGAGAGCGGCTTCGAAGCATCGAGGGGATGCGCCTCGTCGCCGATGTGGCTCACGGTCGCCGTGACCGCGATCGTCACCCGGTCCCGCTGGGTCTCGAGGAGCGATTCGCGGAGGCGGAGCTCCGCGCCATGGGCGAGGGTCACCCAAAGGAAGGCCAGGGCCGCGAGCGCGGCGAGGATGACTCCGCGTGACCGTCGGATACCGAGGGCCGAACCCATTGGGCACCTCCGCGCAATACCTGCCTCGAGAGACCGACCGATTCGAACGAAGCGGGCCGCAGACGGCGCGGAGTCTAGCGGCCTGCCAGGAATGCAGTCAACGCGAATCTTGGGGTTGCTGTGTCACGTCCCGTAACGCGTTTGTCGCCCACCGGCCTCCGCTCTTGCGCTGCAAGCGCTCCGGTTAGAGTGAAGACAGCGCCCCTATTGCACCGCGAAGCCGTTTGTGAGAGTGCCGCTTGTGTTGTTGGGGCTCGTGAGCTGCACATTCCAGGCGCCAGTCGCCGCGCCAGTCACGTTGCAGGTGCCGCTCGTCATCGAGATCGCGCTCGACCAGGTGAAGCCGGGGCAGATAATGTCGGGCTGGCCGGTCTTTGTGAGCTTTACACTCCCTGAGCCGGCCACGCTGTCGAGCGCCATGACCTCGTCATTGGAGAGCGTACGGTTGTAGATCCGGAGCTCATCGAGGATACCGGCCGCGGATGGGCCTGCGTAGCCGCTCCCATTCCCCATATAGAGCGAAGCGGTGCTGTTCAACGAGTCCCCTGCGCCGCTGTCATACTGGGTAAGCGCCTGTTCCTTAATGCCGTCAAAATAGATGGAGATGTTGTTCGCGCAGGACGTGCCGCCCGTCTGGGTGATGACATAGTGATGCCAGAGGCCGTCGCTCGGCAGGGAAGTCGTCGTGGCACAATAAGTCCGTTTGCCGCCCACGTCGTTCTGGCCGATACGCCAGTTGAGCTTTATCCCGTTCCCGAAGTTGTATTGGAACACCGAGTAGCCGCGATACTGGCCGCTTGGTTCCTCCTTCCAGAGGAGAACGCGATCCGTGGTGGGAGTGCCCTTCCACCAGAAAGAAATGGTCGCGGCCCCCGTCTGGTTGAGATCAGCGACGTCGCCGAAGTTGACGCTGTCTCCCGTGACGAAGCTCCGGGCATTGCCCAGTGTGCCGGCCACAACCGTCGTGCCCGAGGCATTGCCGGTATAGCCGTTACCCGAGGAGTCCGAGGCCGTCGCGCCCGAGGATTCATCCAGGCGCCAGTTGCCGAGGAGACCGCTCTCCTTGTCCCAACCGACCAGGAAGTTGGTGCCGCCTACGGAGGCGATCGAGACGCTCCCCGAGCCGCTCGACGGACTGATCGAGGTGACAGTGGGGGCGGAGGAGTTGATGGTGAGGCCGCTTGAGAGCGTGCCGCTCGTGCCGTCGGGGTTGGTCATGACCACGTTCCAGGTGCCGGTCGCGGCGCCGCCCACTGGGCAAGAGCCGTTATTGAGGTTCCGATAGTCGGTGAGGGTGAAGCCGGAGCAGGCGATGTTGGACTGGCCCGACTTCGTGAGTTCAACCTTCCCCTTTCCCGTCACCTTGTAGAGTTCCATCACTTCGCTGGGATAGAGCGCTCGGTTATAGAGGCGCGCCTCGTCGAGATAGCCCTTAAAGTAGTTAACTCTCGAGCCGACCGAGTTGATGACCGAACTCAACATGACCGGAGCGCTCGAATCAAGGGCGCTCGTCGCGGTTCCTGCCTTATTCGTGCTCACGTCAACCCCGTTCAGGTAGATCTTCGCATCCGCCGACGCGCCGGACTTGAAGACGCCCACCACGTGGTACCAGACGGCATCAGTGGTGGTGACGCTCGTCTCCACGCTCCGCTGGGTGCTGCAGGTGCCGTCCTGGCAGACCTTGAAGTGCAACCGATTGTCACCAAGGATCACGAGCCGGAAAGAGCTCTGGCTGGTGTTTGAATTGTATTTTGAGAAGAAATCCTGCTCCCGCCCTGTATCACCCCGCCTGAACCATGTTGAGATCGAGAAATCGCCAGTCGGACTGATGCTCGAAGAATCCGGGATCTCCACGTAGTCATCACTGCCGTCGAAATAGCGGGCATTGGTGAGTTTCGCCGTGCTCGTGGCAGCGGCGCCGGTTGCCGTGCCGTTATTGCTGTTTCCTGACGCATCGGCTACCGTTGTCCCGCTCGGCTCATCCATCCGCCAGTTGCCGACGAGGTTGCTCTCCTTGTCCCAGCCGAGGCGATAATTGACGCCCGCGACCGAGGCGATGGCGACCGACGTGTAGTTGGTGACGCTCGAGGGGTTGATGGAGTCGGCAGTCACGGGGACTGACGAGGCGTTCGACCAGAGATTACCTTGGTCGAGCGTCCATGGGTCAGAACCACTGCCAGACCAGCCATAGGGATCGATGGACTTGTTGGGATCGGCGGAGTCTTCCGCGATCACACCGAAGTGGAGATGGGCGCTTCCCTCTCCTGTGGCACCGCTTAACGCAACCCTCTGCCCTTGGCTTACCACCGTGCTCGTCGCAACGTTGAACTGCACGGGCGAGTCTTCAGCAAGGTGCGCATAGATAGTAGAGTCCCCTTGCCCTGAATGCCATAACCGCACGTAGTACCCATAGCCGTCTTCTGGGTCACTTGGATTCTGAAGCCCCATTCGCTTAACAGTGCCCGCGGCAGCTGCGAGCACAAGGTACCCCTCTCTTCCTCCTGTGCTGTAGTCAATACCATTGTGACCGTCGTAGCAGTTGACACCCAGAGTGCAGTTCCCTATGAGCCCGGAGCCGTCGGTCCACTGTTGACCATCGAAGCGTGTCATTGTCGTGCTGGTTGCAAATGTCGGTTCTGTATGGTCAACCCAGCTGTTGATCTGCGGCGAATCATGCTCGCCGATCGGTTTGTTAAGATAGGCGGTCGCGGAACCCGTGAGCGGCGCGCAGGCGAGCGCTACAAGAGCGATGACGAAAAGATATTCTCTGGACCGGGGCATAGATCTCTACTTCGTAAACTCAAAGGTGGCAAGCATTTGCTCGAAGACAGGTTTCCAGTCGGAGTCATACGGCGTGTAGGCGATCTGGTAGCCGATGCTGTTGTGAATGACCCGCAGATCCCAGCCGAAATCTCCCGTAGGCACGTACGGGGCATTGGGATCCTCGGGGTCGGTCCTAGATTGCCCTACGTCCTTCTTTCCGTAGATCGCTCTTTCTCCAGCTATCGTCATTACTCCCTGCTGCTCGTAGCGGGGACCGAAGGTCTTTACCCACTCGACGACGGTTGCCTGCGAAACGTTGGTAAAGGGAGAAATGCTTATCTTAATTGCGCTCTTCGGAGGGAGGCCACCTATGGCAGGAACATCGCCACCGTAAAACGCAATGAACTTCAGATCGCCTGAACTCAAGCGAATAGTCTGTGGGTATCGAATTAGGTAGCCGTATACCTGGTTCTCATAAACGTTCCATCCTTCCGGTACCTGCGCGGCAGTCGATGTCGCCGGCGGTTCTACGACTTCTGGCGTTGGACCTAGCTGCGCAGGTTCCTGCGGTGCATACCATACCCACCATCCGCCGTAGGCAAGGGCGGCTGCAAGCACCACGAGAACTATTGCCAGTAGGATTTGCTTGTTCATGACTTAAGGAAGAATCGGGTACTGCTTGGGCGTGCCGTCGTTCGTGAGCTGCTCCAGCTTGCCTCCCTTGATTCGCCACACCTCGTCAACTCCGCTCTGGTCGGCTACGAAGACCACGCTCCCTCCGTCGCCCGAGTAGCTCGGATACAGAGCACGCGCGCCGTGAAAGGACGCCAGCTTTCGGAGAAGCTGTGAGGCAATCTCAAACTCCGAGATATTGCTCTCGAGCGTCTCATAATCAACTGCTATCGAGTTCGCGCCGCCGTTCTCATTGACCGCGATCAAGAGCTTCCGGCCGTCTGGGGACCACACGGGCGGATAGGCCCAAAGGACGTTCCCCGCGATCTTCGTCGCTCCCGTCCCATCGGGATTGACCACCCAGAGCTGTCTGGCTTCGTCGGGGGTCTTCGCACCAATCTTCGATCGCAAGAAAGCGATCTTGTCGCCCGTTGGAGACCAGCGTAACCATGCGAAGATCTCGTCGTCGCCCCGGACCAATGGCGAGTCCTGGCCATTCTTTCTGAGCCAGAGGTTGGATGCATCCGTATACTCGTTTGCCCGCGAGAACACGATCGTTCCGTCGGTTGGCGAGACGTCCGCGCTGTACGTCCAGACCGGCAAACCGAGGTCGTAATACCGTCCGTCCTTATCAAGCACGAAGATCTTCTTGCCTTCTTTGTGGTCGAATTCGGAGAGGTACAACAGGGCCCCGCTGCTATCGGGCAGCCAGGAAAGAAAGCTGCCAACGCGCGGCGCGACGATCTCGTTCCCGTCAGCGCCCACGAGAGAGGTGGTGACGCTGCTATGCGAACGTACCGGTGACGAGGTGAGGGATAGAAGCTTCCCATCCGGAGAGAGGAAGGGCTTTTGCCTAGCATTCCCGGATATCGAGTCATCGGAGCCTAGTACCTGATCTCCCGATGACCCCCGAAGCACCGCTATGAGTTGCTCGCCGCCGACCTCGATGACTCCTACTCTCGTAGCAATGTTCTGTTTGGAATGCCGACGCGCGGGCGCGGTGTACTGGGGAGTAGGCGTCCATTCGACACTCCTCGGCGTGGAGCTCGCGGCTCTGAGTAGCGCAGATAGGTCGGGCTGAGGGCTCGGTTCCGGTGTGGGCGGTGTCGAGGAGGCATTCCGGGACAGGAGGATTACCAGCTGGGCCCTCGATGTGTTCAACGCGAAGACCGCTGTGAGCAGGAGGGCCGAGGCAGCGAGTCTGAGGTATGTCTTCTTCTGGTCGAAGTGGAGCACGAAGCGGAAGGTGAAATCTGGACTTCACTTACATCATAGCGATTCCCTTCGTCGCCTGGAAGTGGCGCTTATCTACAGCTACCTCATCTCGCCTTCGCGCAGGTCATAGCTCAGCAAGCGGCGGGTCAGCTCTTGGAGCTCCCCAAGATTGAAAGGCTTCGACAACACCGGCGCATCGGTCCTCGCGAGAAAGCACCGATACCTTGGGTGCTCTTTGCTCCCGGTAACGAAAATGAGGGGCGTTAGCAGCCCTGGCTGCCGCCGCACCAACTCCTCGTAGAGCCCTACTCCATCCAGCTCGGGCATCCGAAGGTCGCTCACAACCAGGTCGTACGATCGACCCTCGATCATCTCGAGGGCGATCCGGCCGTTCGCGGCCCTCTCGACCACATGTCCCTCCTCGCCCAACGCGTCCATGAGCATTCCCGCGACGAGCGGGTCGTCCTCAACAACGAGAATGTGCGTCTGGCGGGTCTGTCGAGAGCCCATGCGGCTTTCCGATTCTCCCCGGCGGCTTCCTTTCAGGCAGGCAGTAGACGAAGCCGGCGACGAGGGGCACAAGTGCCGGGATCAGCTCCCGCCGGGTCGTCGTCCCCCGCCTCCGCGCTCCTTGCTTCGTCAGCACGATCTTGATGTGCATGCCGGGCCCAAGCTCGATCGGCGTCACGCCCCAGACGCCGTTCGTGTAGATGTCGAAGGAAGTCACCGGCCGGTTGAGGCGGCCGGCAAGTTCGAAGAGGATCGGCGCGATGAAGGGTCTGTTCTCCGGATGGACGGCGAGGTGGAGCGTCCCGCCCGTCTTTCTATGCGTGTGGACCGCGCCGTAGCAGAAAGGCGACTTCCCGTTCTTCATGACCCGGATGAGGCCGAGGTCCGGCGGGAGCGGGATGAACCTTCCCTTCGCCTCGTCGTAGACCGCGAGAAACGCCTCCTTGTCCTCCCCTTCCTGCACGCCCGGGCAGGGACCGGCCCCGCCTCAGCCGAAGGCCCAGGCCGGCCAGAGGAACCCGAGGATGACGAGGCACCCGAGGAAGACCCAAAGCCTCCTCATGGCGCTTTGAGCTCGTCCTCGATCTGCGTGAGCAGCCAGCTCTCGATCTGGCCGTTCGACCACTGGGATTTCCAGCGACCCTCGACGCCCCGTCGCCCGCCGGCCAGGGTCGTCGACTCCTTCTGGACAACCCTCCTCGCCACCGCCACCCGCGTTTGGCTAGGCGAGACCGCGGTGGCTTCCGTCACAAACTGGTCCGCCCACGCCCCGCCACCCAGACCGATCAGTGCATCCTGCGTCAGGTTCCCGTTCTGGACCCGGCCGTTCTTTTCATCAATTGCCACGAGCGGTCGCCCACCGACCTTGTCGAAGCGCTCGGCCACTCGCTTCACGGCCGCCCACACCTTCTCGTAGGGCGCCTGATAGACGCGCTCGACGACGTTTGTGTCTTTGAGCCCGCTCATGAGTCCCCCGATCAGGATATTCGTCTGCTCGCCGGCGGGGAATGTCTCTACTCTCGTGTTCTCTCCGCTCGTGGCGCAGCTCGATGCGATGAGCGCCCCGCCGAGCATAGCGAGCAGCGATCCGGTTCGCGATCGGAAGACCGTGGACATCGTGCGCCTCCGCATGTGCCCCCTCCTCCCCATCACCTGCTGAGCGCCCACCGGCCTACTTCGCCGGAAACTCGAAGAGCTCGGTCGTAAACTTGCCGTAGCCCAGGTAGTGGCCAGCGCCGCGTTCGTAGATGCGCTTCACGATGAGCTTGATCGAGGGTGCGTACCAGAGCGTGACGCTCGAGAAGGGGTTGCTCCCCTCGAGCCGAAACGCCTTGAAGGTCCCCGCCGGGACAGTGACATCCTCGTGGGCGGCCACCTTCCACCAATAGCTGACGTTCGAGAAGCTCCGGCCTCGCTCCCGGTCGTAGTAGGTGAAACTCGCGGGCCAAGTCTTCCCCACCCAGAGCGGCGAGGAGCCCGAGCCGTCATTCGGGGATGCCGAGGACCGCTCCTTGCCGTCTCGGAGCGTGCCGACCCAGCTGTGCGTCGCCTTGTCGAAGAGGAAGACATCCACCCCGTCGCTGAACCGATAGACCGGCTTGCCCTCGTAGGTGTCCTCGCCTAAGGCCGTGATCGTGGCGGTAGTCGTCGCGCCGGTATGGTCCGTCGAACGGTTGACCCACTTGGTCCCCGGAGCCGGGAACTCGCGCTCCACCTTGGTCGCTCCCGGGGGCGGCTCGGTGGTCATCGCCCCGGCACAGCCACCAAGGAACAGCACCAACGCGACCAGCTTGTACCCTCCGGTTCTTCCGCTCATGTGCCCTCCTCCCTTGACGGTTTCTGGCGGATCGCCAGAATCAAAAGGCCGGCGCCGCTTTTCAAAGAGGCGCCGGCCCAAGGTCGAAGTGCCGATTTGAGCAGCTATGGAGCGAAAAAAGCCCGCTGTGGCCTACTGTCGCGTCTCAACCCTCGAGCAGAAGCGGCAGGGCTACGGCATCGAGATCCAGATCCGTGACGTAACCCTCTTTGCCGAGCACCAGGGTCTCTTCATCCGGCGCTTCTACAAGGACGAGGCAGAGAGCGGGGTGGCCGAGGACCGGAAGGGTCTCCAGCGGCTCCTCAAGGACTGCCAGGCCGGCCGCGTCGGTACCATCATCATCCCGTCCCTCGACCGACTCTCCCGGGACGTCCGGTTAGCCGAGAACCTCTTCCACGAATTCGAGAGGTGTGTCGTCGAGATCCTCATCGCCGACATGCCGACGTACAACGGCAAGGACCGGAAGGACGTGATGATCAGGCAGATCCGCGAGGCGATCGCAGAAGAGAACCGCAAGGACATCATCGAGCGGCTCTGGAAGGGGAGGCAGGAGCGGGTGCGGAAGGGCCTCCCGCCGGGTGGGACTGCACCGTACGGCTTCTGTCGCAACGGAAAGGAACTGGCCGTCAACCCCTCGGAAGCGCAGATCGTCAGGTTGATCTTCGAACTTGCTGACCTCCATCACGCCGCCTCGGAGATCGCGCAAGAGCTCACCGGCAAGGGGTTGACCCGGCGGAACGGCAAATCGTGGACCCGGCGCCCGGTGACGGCTATCCTGAGTCGTCACGAGTTCTATACAGCCGGCATCCTCCGCTACGGAGACGCGCTGGGGCAGAATCCCGGGCTCGCCCTCTTGAACCTGCCTCCAGCGACCCGAGGATGCTGAACGACAAGAAGCGGAACCCGCGACTACGCTATGCATTCGCTCCTCGAACTCCACGATGTCGAGCAACTCCTCGGCGAGGCGGAGCGATTCTCCGGCGGCAACGGACTCGTCACGGGTGTGGGCGGGTTCGCGAGGTCGATCCTCAAGTTCAGCTCGATTTCGGTGTGCGAGGTGTTCGGCTACCTCCTTGCCTCGGCCCTCGGGGTCCGAGTCCCCAGGATGCAAGCGGTTTGGACACGGGAGGCCGTGAGCACGAACGGCGTCGATGCAGATCCCGGCCGCATCGGCATTCTCGTCGAGCATCACGAGGACTGGATCGCCTTAAGAAGGGAGGCCGCCGTGGAGATTGATCCAGCCGAAGTTGCGAGAGCTTTAGCCCTGTGCGTGTTTGATAGGCATGAATGGGGAGAGTTCGGCCAGTCGCGGGGCCAAGTCTACGTCGTCGATCTCGAAAGGCTCCTCCCCCCGATACAACCGGAGATCCTCCTCGGCGCCTCCGACGCGGAACGCGTCGAATGGCTCACCGATCTCGCCGATCACTATGGCCGGACCGCCTTCTCGTACATCCTCGAGGTCATCGAGGAGGCCGACCAACTTGGTCTCGGTGACCAAGTAGACCAGGAACTTCGGCGACTCGCCTCCCTGCGACCCGAGACATATTTCAGGTTCCTCAGGATCGCCGGGCACCCGCTCGACGAGCTCCTCTCGCGCTTCGCTACCAGTGTGCTCGGCAGGCGGTTGAACTCTGTCGCCGAGTGCGTCGATCTCCCGACGCACGATGCTCCCGGTTGGTTGTGATCTGGTCGACTCTGCCGTCCGCCCTTTGACAGATTTTCCACCGCTTGCTATAAGTGAAACAACCCTTATGAAGACCATTGATGTGAGCAAACTGGATTTCGTGAAGCTCGACCGCGAGCTGCGCAGGTACGAGCGACAGTGGATCGCCATTACTGAACGCAACGAGGTCGTCGGCCACGGCGGCACGTACGCCGAGGCCCTCAAGGGCGTGAAAAACCACGACGCTGTCGTTCTCTTCAAAGTCCCGCCGCTCGATTATTCCCTCGCTCTCTCAACGCATGAGGTTTCCCTACCACAAATTCGGCACCGGGGATCCGAATAGGCCCTTCGTCGCGCGTCCCTTCATCCCCGTCTATCTCTCAAGCGACTCCCAGCGAACCGAGAGCCCATACCTCGCGCTCCTCGATTCCGGCGTGGATACCGTGATGTTTCCAAGCGACCTCGCGAAGCAGGTCGGCATCTCCGACATCAAAACCGGACGCTTCGCGCCGGTCGTCGGCATCGCAGACCAGACCGCCGACGTGTACTTCCATGATCTCTTCGTGCAAGTCCT
Organism: Vicinamibacteria bacterium; assembly: GCA_050747785.1. Lineage (GTDB taxonomy): Bacteria > Acidobacteriota > Vicinamibacteria > Marinacidobacterales > DATDRI01 > CBDANW01. The sequence goes on along the minus strand of JBOGJF010000316.1, from coordinate 1,872 downwards.
GGGCGGCGCCACTCCGGTGCCGATCCAGGTAGGCTTCTCCGACACACTCGTCGTTCCCATCCTCGGGCGCTCGTTCTTCCGGCACTATCGAGCCGTGGTCTTCGCTGAAGCGAAGCAGGAAGTGGAACTGCGGTCGTAAATCACGTGGCCGTTACGCCCGCAACGGGCCATCTCTCGCCGGCTCTCGGCCGTCAGGCTCGCTTGGAGGCTGGTGACGAGGTCAAGCGTTCGGGTCATCTGGTCGGTATGGAGGACAGAATTCTGCCGCGCGCGAGACCTCTGCCCGGATAGGAGTGCCGTGAGTACGCTGCGAGCTCTTCGACGAACCGTTCCACGAACGGCGGCTGGAAGCGGTGGGGATCCCAGGTAATCGCCGCCCAGGCGCCGAGCACTTTCCCGCGCTGTACCAGAGGGGCGGCCCGCAAACGGCGACGATCGAACTGGGTGTGGGAAGGAACGATCGCGATCCCGTAACCCACCCGCGCCAAGGCGATGAGCGCGTGCGGTGCCGTGCTCTCGAGAAGCACGTTCGCTCGGAGATGAGCGCGTTGGCACGCTGTGTCGAACCACTGCCGCGTCAAGAACTGTCGGCTGAGCAGCAGCAACCGCTCCTGCGCCAACTCGGTCACTTCTAGCGTCGCCCGCCGGCCAAGGCGGTGGTCCAGGGACATCACCCCGAGCGCACAGAGCGGGAAGAGCAGGCGGCTGCCCAAGCCCTCGTGCTCGGGGAACGACACGGCGACACTCAATTCCCCGCGCTCGAGCCGGGCGAAAAGGCGATCGGGGCTGTCCTCGGTCAGGCGGATCTCGACGCGGGGATGTCGGCGCTGGTGCCGAATCAGGAAGGGCGGCAGGAGGCTCTCGAGCGTGAGGGGCGCCACGCCGACGCGAATAATTCCCGCGTCCCCGCCTCGCAGGGCGCCGGCGCGCTCCCTGAGCGAATCGGCATCCGTCAAGAGCTGGCGACCGCGAGCCAAGAGGTCTTCGCCTTCGCCTGTCAGGACGAGCCGCCCGCCCCGACGATCGAATAACGACACCCCCAGCTCGGTCTCGAGATCGCGGATCTGTCGCGAGAGCGCGGGCTGGCTGATGTTGAGCCGCGTAGCGGCGCGGGAAACGCCGCCCGCGTCCGCGACCGTAACGAAGTACCGCAGATGCCTCAATTCCATCGAAACGTGCTCGCAAAGAGTATAGCTCGCGGTTATGGCGACACTATACTTTCCATGCATTTGACGCAACAGGGGTGTCCTTCTACCTTGGTGAGACGACGATGTCGCCCGCCAGCACCCGCGCGTGGCACCAGAGCCGAGAAGCCGCAGGCTTCCTTGTCTCCGTAGGCTTCGTGGGTCTCGCGGCCGTGCGCGACGTCTATCTTGGCGGGCTGTTCCAGCGGGTGAGCCCGCTCGTTGTCGCGATGGTGGCCTTCAGCCTCTGCACGCTCGTGTTACTGCCCACTGCGTTTGTGCATTCTCGCGACAGCCTGGCGGTGCTCCGGCGTCGACCACGTGACCTCTTCTGGGTCAACGTAACTTCGGCGATTGCCTGGCTCGCGTTCTTCTATGCCCTGAGGCTCATCGAGCCGGCGCTCGTGCAGATCCTCTACTCCGGTATCGGACCTCTGTCGGTTGTGTGGATCGATCGCCGTCTCACAGGCGCCAGTCCGGCGGTTCTGCTCACGCGCGCGGAGCGCCCCATTTACGTTGGCCTGCTCGCGTCCTTGGTCTTCTCGGCGGTCGTCGCGCTCTGTGGGCTCTCCGGAGCGGGAGCACAGCTCGTCCGCATTACTCTGCTCGGCGTGATGCTCGCCGCGAGCGGATGCATCTCGATCTCTGTAAGCACCATGATGTGCCGGAAGCTGAACGACGCGGGGGT
>JBOGJF010000315.1:0-4509 GCA_050747785.1 Vicinamibacteria bacterium | reverse complement strand
ATGCGAGACGAAGCGGCCTGACGATGGGCGAGATCGTGAGTCGCGCCCTACAAGCGTTTTTTGGCGCGTTACGAAGGCATGGCTGAGCAGCGTGCAAAACGCGGCGCGCTTCAAGTCCATCTCGAATATTCGTTTGACCGTCTGCGTGCACCGAAGCTCGCGCAGGCCTACGAGATTCTGGTGCCTGGACGCGAACGGGTGCTTGGTGCGCACGTAAGGGGTAACGCTTATGAAGATGGCGGCGATCTACGCACGTGTTTCCTCGGAACGCCAGCGCGAGGAGCATACGATTGCGAGTCAGACCGAAGCACTGATCGAGTTCGCGATGAGTCACAATTTCGAGGTACCCAAGGAGTGGGTCTTCGAAGACGAAGGTTATAGCGGAGCGACGCTCGAGCGTCCGGGCCTCGAGCGGGTGCGGGATCTCGCCGCCGAGGGTCAGATCCAGGCCGTACTCGCCTATGCACCGGATCGCCTGAGCCGCAAGTACGCGTACCAGATCTTGCTGATCGAGGAACTCGCTCGACATGGGGTCGAGATGCTGTTCGTCAAAGCGCCGCAGAGCGCCACGGCCGAAGATCAGCTGCTTGTGCAGTTCCAAGGCATGATCGCTGAGTACGAGCGAGCGCAGATTCTCGAACGCTCGCGCCGGGGCAAGCGTCACCGAGCCCGCGCGGGCGAGATCAGTGTGCTGAGCGGTGCCCCGTACGGCTATCGTTACATTCGTAAGAGCGATGAGGCGCCGGCGTCCTATGCGGTGATCGAGGCTGAAGCCCGGGTGGTGCAGCAAGTCTATGAGTACTATACGGTTGCGGACCTCAGCATCGGCGCAATCACCCGCCGGCTCAATAGCGAAGGGATTCCGACACGCAAGCATGGCGCCCGCTGGGAGCGCTCGACCGTGTGGGCCATGCTGCGTAACTCTGCCTATCGGGGTGTCGCCTACTTCGGCAAGACACGTCTCGCCTCGCGCAGTCGCATTACTCGACCACTGCGCCTGCGAGGTGGAGCAGCGAGTCGCAGTAGCGCCAACCAGGAACGCCCGCGGGAGGAATGGATCGCGATTCCGGTGCCCGCGATTGTGAGCGAGGAGCGTTTTGCACGGGCGCAGGAGCTGCTGCAGGAGAATAAAGTGCGCGCGCGGCGACGTACGATCGCCCCGAGTGTCGTGCAGGGGCTGGTCAGTTGTCACAAGTGCGGCTATGCCCTCTCGCGCACCTCCACGCGCTCGACTGCGCGCAAGATCCACTACTATCGATGCATCGGCTCCGATGGCTGGCGACGCCCGGGTGGCCCGTTGTGCGACAACCGACCCGTGCGGCAGGATCTGCTCGATCAGATCGTGTGGGGTGAGGTCATCCGGTTGCTTGAGGACCCAACACTGATCCAGCAGGAACTCGATCGGCGTCTCGCTGCAGCCCGCTCGTCGGATCCGATGAAGCAGCGCGAGCAGAGTTTGGAAAGGGAACTGGCGCGGATCGGGAAAGGCGTCGAGCGACTCATCAACGCCTATCAGGAAGAGCTCGTTTCGCTCGAGCAGTTGCGCGAACGCATGCCCTTGCTGCGCCATCGCGAGAAGGCGTTGCGCGCCGAGCTGCGGTCGATTGCTGACCAGGCTAATGATCGCGCCGCGTTTCTGCGTTTGGCAGAGAATCTCATGGCATTCCTCGCTCGATTGCGCGGCGCCGCCGACACGCTTGACATCACCGAGCGTCAGCGCATCGTGCGCCTCGTGGTGAAAGAGGTTCTCGTCGGCGACGATCAGATCATCATCCGACACTGCATCCCGGCCACGTCGCCGCCCGCGCCCGACAGCGGTTCGCCGACCGCGAGCTCGCCGCACCGTCGTCCAGACAAACAAAGTTATCTTTTGCGTACGGGGAGTCATCACTGCTCCCTGAGGCGTTCCCTTGCTCGTTGGCAGGAGTCTGCCTTCTTCCACCACTCCTACATGGAGCCACTTGCTGATGAGGCGCAGTAGGCTCCGGTCTTTCACCCTTTGCTGGATGAACTCCATCAGCTGCTTTCTCACGATGTTGTCGAAGTATCCCTTGATGTCGGCATCCAGCACATAGTTCACCTTACCGAACACGATGGCGCGATAGACCTCGTTCAACGCGTCCTGCGCTCCTCGTCCAGGACGAAATCCGTACGAGCACGGCAGGAAATCCCGCTCGTAGATGGACTCCAGCACCAGCAATGCCGCCTTTTGCACGATCTTGTCTTCCAGGGTTGGGATTCCAAGCGGCCGCTTCTTGCCATCCTCCTTCTCGATGTACACCCGCCTCACTGGTTGGGCTCGGTAGCGCCCTTCTCTCAGGCGTCCATGTAGGTCCCTGAGATTCTTTCCCAGCTCCTCCTCGTACTCCCGTGCGGTCTGTCCATCGACTCCCGGACTCGCCTCCTTTCTCAGTAGCCGGTACGCTTCGCCGAGTAGCTCCACCGTTAGCAGGTGCGCTAACGAAGTGAATTGCAGTTCCGGTTCCTCCTTGGCTTTCTGAGATAGATGACGGAGTTTCGTGAACACGGCTTCCAGTTTCTGCGCACTGTCCATGTCTCTCCCCGTCATGGCGTCGCCTCGCGGCTGCCTTCCCTCCACGGGGTCCTTGCCGAGGCTTGTTCCCCCGCTTCTCCGGTACTACTCAGCCGTCTGACTTCCCCCATAGCCCTCACGCGGACTTCGGTTGTCCTCGTCCCACGCTTACCGTCCTGCATCCTCTCTTCGTCTCTCCAACCGGTCCGGGATGCCTCAACCGGTGGCCTGGACCTTGTTCGCCGGCTCGTCCTTCCCGGCTTTCCAGACGGAACTAGAGGGACCTCCCAGGTTCCTGGCCAACCCCTCTCGAGCTCGTGTCCTCGACTGCGACCCCGGTGAGCTCGCGCTTGCTCGCCTCTGGCGCTAGCACGATTGCTGCCTTCACCCGCCCCAACAGGCTCGGCTCTCACAACGTCGGTTGATTTCGGGGCTTCTCTCGACGACCCGTTCTCTCGCTGTCTACGCTTCGCACACGCGGTCACCCACGTCCACGCAAGACTCCCTCCCGACCTGCTGGCTAGGCTCTGGTCGGACGGGACTCTCACCCGCTGGGTTCGTTCTCCCAATTTCAGTTCTCATCCTCCCTTCCCTTGGGACCAGGCTTGTCCTGGCGCACTGGGGCCCCACCCCCACGGCTTGCGCCTTCGTCGGCCCATCCGGGCCGTGCTCCCGCCTACGCCCTTGGGCTTCCCGCCTTCGCCGTGGTCCTGACGAAGCCTTGGCGAAGTCGGACGCTCCGCTCGCAGGCTCACTCGTCTTACGCCGGCCTGCTGGCATCTCCACGGAATTATTTGGCCGCGGGCCCAGATTCACTTGACGCGGCGCGTCCCCTCGTGGATAATTATGCGAGTATGATGCATAAACATCTAACCCATCTGGGCAAGACCAGTGTCCCCTGGGACTACGTGGCATCGGCGGGCGGACGCCTGCCGCTCAACGGCAAGACGAAGGGGCTCGGCCCCGGCCCGGTACGGCCCGGTGAGGGTCTCCTCGTCCGCACCGTCACGACCAACCCCGGCTACGATCGCCTCGAGCTCGCAAGCGGGGAAATGGTCGTGCTCCGGCCCGGAGACCGGCTGGTGGGTGTGGCGGGGACTCGTCAGGCGCTGCGTGGCTTCTATGGGTCCGCCCCGGCGAGCGTCAAGCAGGGCGACCGACTCTCCCTCCTCAGCCTCGGCGGCATCCTGGGGTCCTTCGAAGGCGGTCTTCTCGATCTCGGCGTGCCGACGACCGTGGAGGTCATCGATCGCCTGGGACAAGACGGTCGGCCCCACAGTCTCTCCGAAGGTGCCATTGCGCCGCGCACGTCTCTCGACGTCACCTGTCCCATCATCGCGGTGGTGGGAACTTCCATGGGCGCCGGTAAGACTCGAGCCGCTTCGGAGCTCGTCGCCGGCGCGGCGCGCTCCGGGATTCGCGTCGCGGCCGTGAAGCTCACCGGCGTCGCCTGCTTGAAAGATACCCTCGACATGCGCTCGCGCGGTGCCTTCGAAGCCGTCTCGTTCCTCGATGCGGGTCTCGCCTCGACCGTGCACGAGCCCGAGCTCATCCGCTACGTGAACGGGCTCTTTCACCATCTTGAGGAAACCAATCCCGAGCTCATCGTCGCCGAGCTCGGCGACGGTATCATCGGTCCTTACGGCGTCGACCGCCTTCTCCAGGATCCCGTTTTCAGCGGGGCGATCACCGCCCTGGTGCTCACCGCCTCCGATCATGTAGGAGCCTGGGGAGGTGTCGAGCTCTTGCGTCGCTGGGGACTCTCGGTCGATGTCATCACCGGTCCGGTCACCGACAGCCCGGGTGCCTGCCGGACAGTGGAACAACAGTTAGGTGTGCCCGCGGTCAACGCTTGCTCGGATGGACAACGTCTCTTCTCCATCGTTCACTCACGCCTCTTCTCCCAAAAATCATGATCCGCGTTGCCCTGGAAGGCGCCTCCGGCTACGTGGGAGGCGAGCTGCTTAGTCTTCTCT
>JBOGJF010000314.1:0-8007 GCA_050747785.1 Vicinamibacteria bacterium | reverse complement strand
GTGTATGGTCAGCCCGCTAACGACGAGTGTGTTGGTGCCACCGTCATTCCGTCCATACCATTTACCGACATGGTTGACACCACCACCGCGACGAACAATCCTGCAGATCCGATACTCAGCTGTAACGCGGGTGGGCAATTTAACGACGGCAATACCGTCTGGTATGTCTGGACGCCACCGGAGGATATAAGCGTCAATATCAGCACTGATGGCAGCACAGAACCCGACGGCGACCCTTTGGATACCGCACACGGCGTCTTCACCGGAACTTGTGGGAAGCTCACCGAAGTCGCCTGTGTGGACATCGGCCTCACCGATGATCTCATTTTCCAGGCGACCGGTGGGGTCACCTATTTCATCAAATTTGGTGAATTCCAGGATGGCGTGGGTGGCGGCAACCTGGTGGTCACTCTGGACCTACCACCGGAACCCGAATTAATTACGCTCGAGTCGGTTCGCAACGGTGTCTCTCGACCGATAAGTAGTCTCGTGGGTTCGCCGAGTAGTGGTCCCAGTACCGCCCTTGCTCAGGAATCCTCTGGAGCTGATGTCCCAGGGGAGGAGGTCCCCGTGAAGGAGGTCCCCCGGTTCATGAGGGGCAAGGGAGGAAGTCCTTTTGGCAACAAGGGTGCTGCCGCGGCCCTTGTAGAGGAGACGTTGGACCCGGTGGACATCCAGTCGTCTGCCGGCAGAGCCGAACTGCTACAGATTTTTGACGGCGCGGAAAACGACGATAACGCATTCGAATTAGGCATCCTGTTGGCGCCGCCCGATACCGACGGCGACGTCGGACCTAGCCACTACGTGCAGATAGTGAACCTTTTGACGACGATCTACGACAAGGGCGGCGACGTCGTCCTGGGCCCGTTCGCCAACAACATCTTCTGGAGCGGCCTGGGCGGTCTTTGCCAGACCACCAACCGAGGCGACCCCATCGTGCTCTACGACGAAGAGACGGACAGTTGGCTGGTCAGCCAGTTTGCCTTCAATGACCGCTTCACACGGTTCTCTCTGTGCATCGCCGTCTCGACGACAGGAGATCCCACGGGCACCTACTACCAGCATGAATTCGACTCTACTGGCATCGGATTCCCGGATTATCCGAAATACGGGTTCGTCACCGACGCCATCGGAGTCATGGTCAACCTGTTCACACCGCCGTCTTTCTCCTTTGAAGGTGCAGGCCTCGGCGCCATCGACAAGGACGAGCTATTTAGCAGCGGTCGAACGACGATGGTGTTTTTCAAGCTGAACCAAAGTGAGGCCGGCTTCGCCGCGGGCGACAACGACGGCCCGTTCTTCGACAACATGCCACCGACGTTTGCCACCAACAACGGCGGCGCGGGCAACACGATCGACTTCTGGGAGATCGACCCGGACTTCGCCTTGTCCAGCAACTCCACGATCAGCGAAGTGGCGGAAATCCCGGTTTCCCCTATTGACGGCGACCTCTGCCCGGCCGCGCGCGAACGATGCATCGACCAGCCGGGCTCAGGCACGGGCACGGCTCCTAACAATGTCACGTTTCTCGAGGCCATCTCCGACACGTTGATGCACCGACTGCAGTTGCGTGACTTTGGCTTCGACGACAACGGCAACCGAGACATACGGGCTGTTGTATCCTCGACCGTTGATGCCAATGGCACAGGCAAAGCCGGCATCCGCTGGTATGAGTTCCGTAACGATGGCAGTGGCTGGGGGCTCCACCAGGAAGACACCTTCTCACCCGGCGCTGATCACCGCTGGATGGGTAGTATCGCGATGAACCGCACGGGTGAAATATGCCTGGGGTATAGCATCTCGGGTCGCCGGACTTACCCGAGCATTGGCATTGCGTGCCAGACTGGCCAGTCGCGCGGTCTGAACGTCGCCGAGCAGGTCGTTTTCGATGGCAACGTGGATCAGTTCGTACAGAGGCAGACCGCACGCTGGGGCGACTACAGCGCGATGGCCGTCGACCCGGTGGATGACACGTTCTGGTACACGCAGGAGCATGCCCATCCCAATTCCTTTATTGGTGAGCGATTCGGGTGGGCGACCAAGATCTTTCAATTCAAGCTTCCGGACTAAGGAGTAGAAGGTAGAGGAGAACTGGCCAGTGCCACAGTTCCCGGAGGGCTCGCCGGCTCCGGACTCACGATGGAAGGTTTGGGGAGGGTCACGAGGTTGACCCTCCTCTTCCTTGGCCGGTTGGATCCGGATCATCTCGATAGCGAGATCGGTGGGAAAGGACGAGACTCTCATCTCCACTCCACCCGGCACTCACCAATGGGAGGATCGACTTCGGAGATCCGCTCGCAGAGCGGTGGTCTACCTCAACCAGTATCGAATCTCAGTGTGACCTACAACCCGACCACTTCGTTTCGAAGCATCTTCATCTATGTTCCGTTCATCTTTTCGGCGATGTTTTGGCTTGGTCCTGTGCATGCCGCCCAACCAGCGGTCGCCGAAGAAACGGGTATCAAAGGGAAGGTACTGAGAGGACCCGTGCACCCCGGACCCGCCACCCCAGGAAAGCCGGACGAAGTGCCGTTTCGCGCAGCGTTTCAAGTGTTGGACTCCGAAGAGGAAGAAGTGGCGAGCTTCGAGTCCGACGACAAGGGTCGTTTCAAGATCATCCTACCCCCGGGCGATTACACAATCGTCCCGCACAAGTCAGCGCCCATCCTGTTCCCCCAAAGACAGAAGAAGGAAGTGACCGTGCGAGAGGACGGCTTCACCGAGGTCACGCTCAGGTTCGACACCGGCATGAAGTGAACCGAAGACCGCGCGTCAGACACATTGTCTGACGACGCCCGGCGATGCTCCCGTTGTTGCAGAGGAGGAAGCTTCCTCCCCCAAAGGGCCGTTGCCCAGGACCCCGCCCCAGGGCGGCGGCTGGCCAGGACGAGCGTGCTACCCGTCGGCGAACGGCAACCCCCGCGCGAAATCCTCGAGATCCCTCCACACGGCGTGGCGATAATTGGATCGTCGAGCCTATTGGATTTTCGAAGCCGAGACCGGCCACTGTAGGGCCCTTCGTTGGACGCTGATTCAATACGCGGGCGGGGCAGCCGGCGGGACCTGCAGGCATCGGGAGATCAAGTGCTGACGTCGCTCGACACCGAACTTGGTGAGAAGGTTGGATACGTGGAACTTCACGGTCCTTTCGGAGATGGCCAGCTTGCTCGCGATCTCCTTATTGGAGAGATTGTCGAGCAAGGCCTCCAGAACCTGCCGTTCCCGTTCGCTGATCCCGTTGGTATCCGCGGCGACCGACGAGGGATGACGCCCGCCATCGAGCATGGCGTCCATGAAGCGGGACAGCAAGGAACGGGGTACCCAAACACCCCCACTCGATACGATCTTGATCGTGCGCGCCAGCATCGACCGCGTCTCCGCGAATGGGAGCAGACCCTTTACCCCCAGCCGAAGTAGTGGGAATGCGGTGGATTCGGTGAAGTCTTCGCCGAGAACGATGAGTCGCGACGCCGGGAAGTGCTGGAGAACTCCGGTTACGACGGCGTGGAGCGCCGGCGTGGGTAGATGGCCGTCGATGACGTGAGCGGCGGCAGGGGGAATGGTGGACTGGCGCAGATCGGATGCTGTCGTCGAAGGCAAACGATGGCTCCGCACGCGTATTTGGCCGTTGGCGACGGCAAGCATACGAGCCAGGTCGTCGAGGACGAGCGGGTGAAGCGATATGAGGCAAACGGAATGAGGTTCTCGAATGGCTCCCCTTGGCGTGCGCACCAGCTCCTCTCCCTCCCCAACCACCACCTGATCTCAGGGACAGGTCCCCCTCTGAATACAACTTGTGAAGCAAAATCGCAAGCGGTTACCCGCCTTTGGCCAGGCGAAGCGCTTGGATCTCGCCTTTTGGCAGCGCACCCGAGCCTTTCTTGGCGTCTTGTCGTCCAGACGCCAACCGTTCTCAAGGGCAGTCAACAGCCTGGCCGAGAAATGATCCTCTCGCCAGTAGTCTTCGCGGCATTCTCCATCGTACGGTGTTGCGAGAATGAAGCCCTTTGGCAGGCTTTAGGCTTCTTCCGGAGCAGGATCGTGCGCCCACGAGATCCGATCAAAACGACGCCCGGCTCAAAGACCGGCAAGGCCCCCCGCGGCCAATCGACCCTCGAGCTTCAAATGCTACTCGGGCTCCTCGTCGCCATGGCTATTCTCGTGAACCGTCTGCTGTCACCGGTGGTCCTCGAAGCCTTCAAGAAGATCGCCGAGGCAATGACTTCTCTGGGCCCATGATGACGATCGGCACCGGTTCGCGATCTCACCCGGACAAAGCCGAGTCCTTCCGGGGTCAGGCGACTCTCGAGTACACGATGATTCTCGGACTCATGGTGACGTTATCGATTCTGGTGTCCGGGTGGCTCATCGATGCGTTGCGAGAAACCATGGGCTTGCTCGCATTCAAGACGTCGATTTACTTGACTTCGTTTCCTCAATAAAGGAGGCCGTGATGTCGCACCTCGCATTCATCGAAGAACTCGTTAACCGGCTCGAGCTCGCCTCGATTCGGGCGAAAACATCACTCGCGACGGCGCTAACCCGTTCCCGGGCCAGCGAAAGAGGCCAAACCACGACCGAGTACGTCATGATCATGGGCCTCATCGCCGCCATCATCGTCGCCGTGTTCACCGTTATCTTGTGGCCGGTGGTGAGCGAGTCGATGAGGGAGCTCGCGGATAAGGTCCGCGGCGCCATTAGCGGCGACGGCATTACCTAACGAACTGCTTGGACCGAGTCTCTCCCTACCGGGTAGACGACTCACCTGGTCTAGCACCGTGACTTTACGAGATCGCTCCGTCGCCGTGCCCGATCGCTCCAGGGGCCATCGGGGGCAAACCACGGTGGAGTTCGTCCTGAGCTTCGGTTTGCTCTCCTTTCTCTTGGTCGCGGTCATCCAGGTGTCGCTCATCTGCTCGACCAAGCTCATTGCTAACTACTCTTCGTGGATCGCGGCACGGGTTTGGGCGGTCAACCCGGACGATCCGAACAGAAGAGCAAGAGGGGCCGCGATGGACGTCCTGCGAGCGCTCGATTGGGGCGTGGGCCCCGCCAACGTGAGCGTCGACATCCAGGCGGGCAACGAGGGGGTGGAAGTGCGGTATCGGACTCCTTTGGGCATCGCTTACATGCTGAAGAACGATCGCGGACATCGGGTCACGGCGCTCGGATGGGGCACCGTTCCCCTGAATCCTCTTCGTGACGTCGCCGAGCAGGGCGACAACCGGGAGCGGTGATGCCGTCACTCGTTTCTGTTGAGAGCGGGCTGGCCCGTCGGCGGCGCGGCGAGGCCGGCTACACGACCGTCTTCACGATGGCCAGCTTCTTCACGCTCTTCTTGTTCTTTGCGCTGGTTGCCAACGTGGGCCAGGCGGTGAACCGGCGGGTGATGCTGCAGATGGCCGCCGACGCCGGTGCCTTCACCGGCGCCTCCGTCCAATCGAGCGGGCTCAACATGATCTCCTACTACAACGGCCTGATCCACAAGGCCTGGCAATGGACGGAGCGCCTCATGCTCTACTTCACGATTCAGTTCTGTGGGGTCGACGACGTCATCACCCGCGCCTACAACATCGCACAAGCCGCGTTGTCGGTCACCATCCAGGTCGTCAATCACGGCGGCGCGGCATGGGCCGTGATGGAGGCGGAGTCGGTGACGCGAGACAACCTCAAGCAGCTCTTTCCCGATGGATCGGCTCACACCGCCTTGCAGTCCGTTGGCCGAGCGCTCGCGAACCCTCGATCCATCTGGGGCACGGCCAAGAACGTGTTCTACATGAGGCGAGCCTGGAAACCGCTCTTCTCGGAGCTCTCGCTGGTGCGGTTGGAGGAGGACAGCGTCTTCAAGGTGTGGATCTGTTACCGCCCGAAGGCTCACTTCCGACTCAAGTTCGGGTCCTTCGATCGCTGGTATACGAAGGAAGAGGACTCCGAGATCACGCGTTTCTACTGGTGGGTTACCGCCGACGAAGTGCCCGCCTTGGTCTTGCCCGAGCTCTTTGGCACCGTGCCGCCCATGACCGCCGTGGCGCTGGCCAAGCCCATCGGGGGCGATCTCGCGCCCAAGGGCAATGGCCCCCGCTATCTCGCAAAACTCATTCCGGTCAGAACCGTGGGAATTTTCGGTTCGCTGCGGCACATACAGCACTGAGGCGTGGGAAGCATGAGACCATCCCGAGCGCGCGGTCAATCGTTGGTGGAAACGACCGTCATGATCTTTCTCCTCACGTTGATGATTTCCGCCATCCTACAGATCTTTCTCGTCCATAACTACGCGTTTCAAATGGCGAACAACGCTTACTACAGCCTTTTCAAAGACCGGGCCTATCGCCATAACACAACGAGCGACGAGTTCCACGGCTATCCCAACTACTACCGGAAGCCCTTGCGCGCGGTTCGACCCTGGCCGGCCGGGGGCCGGGTCCATCGGCTTGCCGGCTCGCCGACGAACTGGAGCGAGGATGACCGCGCGTCGGTACCGATGATGCCCTTTTATGAGCAGGCCATCGTCGATCAGATGAAGGCCGCCGGCATCACCCGCGATCGCGTTCGGCTGAAAATCGGCCAGCACCGAACGGGCGCGAGCTACCTCGACATGAAGTTCCTGTTCATCGGCGCCGGTACGAAGGGAGACGACATCTGGGCGGTTTTCCGAATGCTGGAAAGCCTCTGGGGACTGACCCGCCGCTTCGGACGCGAGTTCATGGGCTTCACCCAGGGATACGATTCCGAATCCCTCGGTTCCCAATTCGAGGACTTGGAGGCGGCGGTCGGAGTGCTGGGGAGCGAACCGGACAGCGGAGCGACGGAAGAGCTCAGAGGTGTATGGCGCCAACGGGGCGGGGATTTTGGCCTGGACACTCGAAAGGAGTCCCCATGAAGGGAACACCCGCAGTCATCATATCGGCTCTCTTCGGGCTTCTCGCCTGCTTGATGGTCTGGCTCTATCTCAGAGCCAGGGAAGAGGAGCTGCTTCAACTCGCGGAAGCCCACTCGGTCGTTCTGGCCGCCCAGGATCTCCTTCCGGGAAGAGCCATCGAAGAATCGATGCTCACGGAGACCGAGGTGCCAAGGGTCTTCGTACAACCGGGGGCCCATAGCTCCATGCGAGACGTCCTCGGTCAGATTCCGGCCGTGCCGATCCCCGCCGGAGCTCAGGTGACCGGTACCGCTCTGACCCGGGTCGGACAGGGCCTCGCGACCAAAATACCGCGGGGCAAGCGGGCGGTATCCATCGCCGTGAACGACGTCTCCGGTGTCTCCGGTTTGATCCGTCCCAACAACTTCGTGGACATCGTCGCCATCGTCAAGACAGGTGGCGGCTCCGGAGCTTCGGATCAAACCACCTTCGTCACCAGCGTGTTTCAAAACGTGCTGGTTCTTGCGGTCGGCGACGATACCGGTCATGTCCGAGCCACCGATCTCGCTCCCTCCGATCAAGAGGCGTTCGACATACTCACCAACCGCAGCAGCGAAACCGTGCGCAGCGTCACGGTCGCTTTGACGCCGCAAGATGTCCAGAACCTGATTCTCGCTCAGGAGGTAGGCGATCTGACTCTTTCGCTTCGGTCCTACCTCGAGAGGGACACCTCCTTGGAGCTCGTTCGCTCGACGCCCTCCACCGTGCTCGGCGTCGAGCGTGTGCTGCCGCGGCAACAACCATCGTGGACGGAGATCCGCGGCGAGGGGGGACGGTAGGAGGCCATCGGTGAGACGCGCACGTTCGTTGGCCCAGACGATCCTCGGCTACGCCACCCTCGTGACGGTCGTGGCACTCCTTTCTTCTCGAACCGCCGGGGCTCAAGAACAAGTGGTGGTGGTCGGCCAGCAGGAGATTATCCGCGTCGACTACCGGATCGGGCGCAGCGCCGTGGGAAGCGCTCAGATCTGCGACTACCGCATCTTAGAAAGCCGACAAGAAGTCATTCTCACCGGCGTCTCGGTCGGGGAGACGACGCTCACGTTATGGGATCAGGCGGGCGAGGTTCGCAACGAGTACTTCATCCG
>JBOGJF010000313.1:0-3977 GCA_050747785.1 Vicinamibacteria bacterium | reverse complement strand
GAACACGAGCGGCAAGGCCGCCGATGCCATGATGTGATTCAATCCAATGTTCGCTCGGACCGAGTGACGCCTCGCCCGCTCCCACATCGGGATGCCGGGCGCGCCCTCAACGAAAGTAATGGTGGCGCCGGTACTGTAGCTGGTGGCAGATAGTGCCAAGGCCCGCAGACGTCCCTTGGCAATATTCGCGTCGATGCCATCGACATCGATGGCGCGAGCCAGGTATTGGTAGAGCGGCTCCGTGTCGAGGAGACCCTTAACCTCGAACCCGGGCGTGACCCCGCCCGTCCCCAACATCCACAACCAACGTGCGGCACTCAACGTCAGCGTGGTGAAGTTGGACTTGAAGACCTTGTCGACGGTCAGGCGTAACCACGCCGCCGTCAGATCCCGCGTTGCCTGCAAGAATCTTCCGCGCGTGCTGGCCAGTGAGGCGGCGTTGATCCCGCCCGCCGACACACCCGTGATGATGCGAAACGGGAACTCCTCGCCCAACCCTTCGGCAATGCGGGCTAGTACGCCGGCCTGGTACGCACCTCGCGCTCCACCGCCACTCAGTGCCAGTGCAGGCGTTGCTTCAGAGTTCATGATGACAGAGTGCCCCGGTCGACGGCTCGACCAAATGTGCCAGGCACACTAGCACAAAGCTTGAGTCCCTTGCACGGGATCGGGTCTAGCAGGCTGACGAAGCGAGTCAGCTTGCACGTTCCTGGTTCAGAGGCGCCCGGTTCAGAGGCGCCTGCCGTTCTGCCGCGGCTCTGGGGGTCGCCGCTCGTCATCCGGTCTGAAGATCGTCGCGGCGGGACGCCCTTGGCGGTCAGGGCCTACCCGTCGGAGCGCTAGACGCGAGGCGCTCGGCCCTCTCATCCGTCTTCGGCAAGACAGTAGAGATAGCGTTCTCCACGCAAGAACAACTCTTTGCCGGCGATGGCCGCCGACGCACTGAAGGAGTCGTCGAGCATATTCACCGCTAGTACCACGGGGGCGTCGTCGTGCCGGACCACCGCCGTCGCGCCCTCGCGGCTGGTCACGTAGACTCTCCCGCCGGCTGCGACCGGCGAGGCGTAGACGGTACCGAGCCCCTCGAGGCGGAGCGAGCCGGGGCGATCCTCGCCCGTCTTGGCATGGACGCGAGTGAGGATTCCTCGATAGTAGTTGAGGAAATAGAGTGCGTCACCATAAAGAAGGGGCGAGGGAACGAATGGAGCGCCACGGCCGAGCGACCACACGACGTTGTTGGTTCCGGTGACGTCACCCTGGGCCCCTTCGAGACGGATGGCGAGGAGATTCTGAGAGAAGTAGTTGCTGCCGACATAGACCATGCCGTCCGCCGCCACCGGTGTCGCGGTCACGTTCCGGGAAAGCCCGGCGCATTCCCAGATCACTTCCCCGTTCTCCAAATCGTATGCCCGCACGCGATTCGTGCCACTGATGACGACTTGGTGCTTGCCATCGTGTGCCACGACGATCGGACTCGCCCACGACGTGGGCTCATCGCGGTCCACCTTCCAGAGCGCGCGGCCGCTTCGTTTGTCCAGAACGACGACGAACGACTGGCCCTCGTGATCCCAATTGACGATGAGCGCGTTACCGAAAAGTGCCGGCGAGCTGCCTTCACCGTGCTCGTGCTCGACCGCCATATCGCCGAGGTCGATCTCCCAGACTAGCTCGCCGTCCAGAGTCAGGCAGTACAGTCCATTGGAGCCGAAGAAAGCGAATACGTGCTCTCCGTCAACCAGCGGAGAGCTAGCGGCAAAGCTCCCCGTGTAGTGAACCCCTTCGTGCGGGAGCGCTTCCCGCACTTTTCTCTCCCATAGGATTCTGCCGTCCTTACGGCTAACGGCCAAGACGACGAACGATTGGCGTTGAGTAACGGGTAGAGCGCCGTGTGCGCCGCGGCGACGCGTCGCGGAAGACAGAACCTCTCCGGTAGGTACCGCCGCGGTAAGAAACACGCGATCGCCCCAGACGACGGGAGTCGAATGGCCGCTTCCGGGAAGCTCGACCTTCCACCGAACGTTCTGCTTCTCGCTCCATTCCACCGGTGGCTGGCCGTGGGGCGAGACGCCCGTTCCCAACGGCCCCCGCCACTGCGGCCAGTATTGGTCGGCCTCCCCCGGGCCAGGCGTCGGCGACGCGTCGCTAGACTGCGGCTCGGAAGCGGCGCCCAGAGCCAGCCTGCCCACCACCAAAGCCGCCCCCATAAACAGGAAGCATGGGTTCGCCATCGTCACGAAGAGAGTGTATGGCCTCGAAGGCTCAAATGGAACTAGGCAGGCTGATGAAAAACGAGTCAGCCTGCGCGAGCGGAGCGAGCCCGGCGCGCCGCCGTCCGCAGCGAGCCTGCGAGCGGAGGACAGCGAGCGAACGAAGAGTGAGCGAGCTTCGAGAAAGGCCGCGGCCGACGAAGGCCGCGAGACCGACCGTAGTCGCCTGCTGGCCGCCAGGTTACGTGGTTGCCTTAACCGGAGCTAGTCAGGCGGATCCTCACCCCCTTGTCGGCCGTCAAATTAGGTGGTTGCTTTGACTGGAACTCGCCAGACGGCGGTGGGGCCCCACGGCACTGATACACTTGGGAGAAGGGTATACTGCGCAGCGATGAACCGCTCGGACGGACGTTTTCACCGTGAAGGCTGAGCAGGCTCGAGCCCTGGTCCGGAAGACCCGGCGAATTCACGGCTGGTTTTCCCCGGAAGCCGCCATGCTCTTTGCGTGGATCGACGAGATCCAGAAATCCGACGGCGTAATAGGCGATATTCTGGAGATCGGAGTGCACCACGGCAAGACCGCGGTCTTTCTCGGCGCCATGCTCGATCCCGACCGCGAGAAGTTGGCGGTGTGCGATCTCTTCGGGAACCAAACCGGTAACGTTTCCGGTTCGGGGTCCGGGGATCGGCAGATCTTCGAACGTCATTGGCAATCGTGCTCGGATGGGCTCGGCGTACAGATTCTCGAGAAATCCTCGACCGAGCTGACCGCCGAGGAAGTCGGCAGAAACCACCGATTCGTTCACGTCGACGGCGGTCATACCAGGGAAGAAGCTCTGAGCGATCTCCGACTCGCAGCCCGCACGACGATTGGAGATGGTGTGATCGCGCTCGACGATCCGATGACCCCCGAGTGGCCCGGCGTGGCCGAGGCCGTTTTCCACTTCCTCTCGAGCGAAGAAGACTTCTGCGCCATGGCGGCGGGCTTCAACAAAATGATCCTCGTGAGACGAGTGGCCGCGGATCGCTACACGCGACACTTCGACGACGAGCGGGATCGGCACGAGTACGGGCTCACCTATCCATGGCATTTCAAGCAGCTGACATTCATGAACCATCCCCTGAGGATCTTCCACGTTCCCAGTTTCATCGACCCGAGGTCCGTGAAGACGAGGCTGGCTCGCTACTACTACCGTCACGCATGGCTCAAGCATCCACTGCTGCGTCCGGCGATCTCACTCGTGAGACTCCTGACCCGCGGACAGGGGTAATGACCGCGAGCAGGAGAAGCGCCCCGGCGTGATCGATCGAACCACGCAAGATCGGTTAGCCTAGGCGCGATGGCGATTAGAACCGGCGGGGCGAGCCAGCCCAAAGTGTGTCTCGTATCACAGCATCCCCTCGTGCTGGAAGAGCTTCAACGGTGGTGGTGGACCGCCGCGGTCAACATGACGATGTCGCCGGGCGATTGAAAGTTACGCAACAAGAGTTTCTGCATACTCGCAGACTTCGGGCTGGGTGCGGCAAGCTGCTATCGGGGAGGAGGAATCTATGTCACAGTGCGATTCGGTGAGTCAACGACGACCAGCGTAATTCGTCAGAACCTATCGAGATTCGAGCGTGTAGAAGTTCGTTGAGTCTCAGGCAGGTCGATCCAAGAATTCCTCAGCCCAGCGCTCGAACACCATGAGCGGGAAGAGCTGATGGGCGTGGTTGGCGTGACCGGAAAGGTGCTGGGAGATCCTCCGCTCGATCGCCGGCCACCGGAAC
>JBOGJF010000312.1:0-5080 GCA_050747785.1 Vicinamibacteria bacterium | reverse complement strand
GAGGCGCCTCACTCTTCCACCATCTGCACAACAATACGATATTCAACATCAAGAACACCGGAAGCACCGGTTCCGCCTTCGGGGTCAACGGCGCGGCGGGCGTGATGACGGTCAGGAACACCGCTGCACTGGATATCATCTCGACCCTCGGCCCGGAGATGTGCTTCACGGGTACACTCACTCAGAGCAACAACGTCTCCTCGGACCCGACCGCCTCCGGACCGGGAAGCCAGATAAACCGAACCGCGTACGCAAGCTACTTTCAGAACACGATGACCGGCAGTGAAGATCTTCACCTCCTCAACGACTCCAGCACACTCTGGGGCTCGTTCGGCGCGGATCTGGATGGCGATCCCAACCTTCCGGTCACCGACGATATCGATCGAGGCGCGCGGGATCCGTCGACTCCGGACATCGGTGCAGATGAGTTCGACGCCTCCTCTTGCAGCCCGATCTTCAACTATCGGTCCATTGGAACGCAGACGGGTGCTCTCGCCAACATCGGGACCATCTCCGTGAGCGCTGGCTCGACCATCGTAACTTTCAGTGTCACTCTACCTACCAGTATCGGGCGGGGAGACCGGATCTTTCTCGACGCGGGCGGATTCAACGAGCAACACTTCATTCTGACCCGGGATTCGGGAACACAGGTCACGCTGCAGAGTCCGGCGGCGATCGGTTATAGCGGGGTGCCCTACCTCATCAACCGGGCACACAATACTCTCCAGGCTTGGGAAACCGCGCGTCAGGGAGACCTCGTGGGTCAGAACCGCCGCGAAGTCGGTGTCGTCTACAACGACGGGCCGTTCTCGGCCGGCGCCATCATCGATGGCTCCATCACGGACTCGTGCCACTTCATGACTTTGACGGCGGCCCTCTCGCATCGGCACGATGGAACCGCGAGCACCGGGGTAAGGATCGACGGGGGGATGACAGCCAATGTCGAGATCCTCGTCCTGGACGATTACACGGAATTGGAATGGCTGGTGGTCCGAGGCTCCACGGGTTCGGGCGTCACCGTTGGCGCTAGCAACGTTGGCCTGGCGAGCCTCGTCCTCTACAGCAACAGCTATGGAATTCGAATTCTCGGCGCCGGAGCGAACGGCTTCACGGCCAGGAACTGCGTCGTCCACAACTCGACCAACCACGGCATCAGCGGGGATGGCGGGGACGATTCGGGAACCATCGAGAACTGCACGCTCTATCTCAACTCCGGCCACGGAATCGATCCCGCCTCGTCTAACTTCACCGTCACCAACACGCTTTCGGTCCGGAACGGCGGCCTCGATATCTTCAACGTTCCCTGTGGACAACAGTCTTACAACATGACCAACGATTCCTCGGCCTGCGGTACCGGCTCGCAGACCGGAGTCGACTGGAACACTCAGTTCGTCAACATCCTCTCTGGCCCGGAGGACCTTCACCTTGCGGCGACCTCGGACGCCATCAACATGGGCACCAATCTATCGACGCTCTTCCCGAACGACGTGGACGACGACACGCGCGTGGGAAGCTGGGACGTCGGTGCCGACGAGTTCAGCGGGCTGGCACTGACTCTGCTGGATCACGACGCCGGACAGGTGGGCGACAGATTCACCACTGTGACTCCGGTGACCGACGTTCTGTTCAGATTCAAGCTGACCCGTGCGGGTATCGTTACCGTCAGCAACATCCGCATCAACTTCTCGAATACGAGCGGCGTCTCGGACACTGATGTCACCGGCGAGCTCTGGCGAGACGTCGACGGAGACGGGGCCGGTGATGTCCTGATCCTCGGGGGGGTGACGGGATTGGGCGGTCAGCTTGCATTCAACGGATTGGGCGAGATTCCTTCCGACACCGGCACCAACTATGTCGTGCGGGCGACCGTCTCCAACCTCATCGGCGGAGACACCACGACCTTCTCTCTGGGACCGGCCGACATCGCTGAGCTCGAAGGAGGTGTGGCCGAGAACGGAGCCGTCAACGACGCGGTTCACACCCAAGATCTCGGGGGCTTCTATGTCCTGTCCGATCACGACCTGGGTCAGGTTCTCGACCTCTTCACGATCACGCCCTCGGTGACTACTACGTTGTTCCGTTTCAAGACCGAGCGAACGGGGGCGGCAACCATCTCAGAGATCCGAGTCAATTTTACAACCGGTGGTGGCGTCTTCCCGGCCGACGTATCGGGCGCGCTCTGGGCGGATAACGACGCCGATGGCTTTGGGGACTTCATGCTGGAAGGTCCGGTTCCAGCAGGGTCCGGCACGATCTCCTTCATCAACAATTTCGTTCCCAGCGCCATCCAGAACTTCGTGGTCGTAGTCACGGTCAACAACCTCGTCGGCGGTGATACAACGACCTTCTCGTTGAATGCCGCGGACATCGATGTTCTCGAGGGCGGTGCCAGTGTATCGGGTAGCACGACGAGCGCCGTTCACACGCAGGACGGAGGGGCCGGGGGAGACGTCTTCTATTCCATTGGCACCGACAGCACCAATCTCATGACCGGCTCGCCAATGATCTCCATTGGCGGCGGGATCGCGAACCTAACCGTCGCGCAGACCCGAAATATCGGGGTGGGAGACGAGATCGTCTACAGCGGGGGCACGAGAGCCTACATCAAGGCCGTCATCAGCGCGAGTCAATTCGTCGTACACGATCCCACCGGCGGGGTACCTCCTGACGTCGGCAGTATGACCGTCACCTCCATCCGGAGGGCGTTCAATGACCTTCAGGCGGCCATCATCAATTCGGGCGACGCGAACCATCTTGCCATGTACGATCTGACTCCCAGCGGCGCCGACGCCAATCTCACTTGGATCTGCTACAACGACAACAACACCCCATTCGATATCGCCGGGTCCACCGGCATCATTAATACGTACCTGACTGACCCGGCGCATCGCATCAAGCTGACCGCCGCGGATGGACCCCAGGTCGTGAGCGGCGTGAGCCAGCGCCACACCGGCATCGCCGGAACCGGGGCACGCTTCCGCGCCACTGCGAGCGACGGGCCCATGCTCGTCGTCTCCGATGACTACGTGACCGTCGAATGGATCGAGCTCGACGGCAACCGGGACGCCCTCGTCGACCGACGCTACGGCGTACGCATCGAGGGCTTCGTAACCGGGATCACCGTTAGGAATCTGCTCGTCCATGATCTCGAGAGCGGAGCCGGTGCCAGCGGCATCGCTCTTTGGCAATCGGACGAGGTCCGCATCTACAACAACTTCATCTACGACGTCGTTTCCAGCAGTCCCACCGCTCCAGGCGACGCGGCGAACGGCATCGTGGACGAGATGGGTTCTGCGACCGACATCGGCATCTACAACAATACGATTTTCAACATCCGGCACTCGCAACTCACGTCTTCCGCGAACGCCTACGGAATTGCGGTCAAGGATCTGAGCGATCGGTTCATCGAGAACAACATCGTCCTGGTCGTCCAGGTGGCGGGAGGAGGGAACGCCCAAGCCTACTGCGCGTATACCGGTCCCTTCGACGGCACGGAGCTCTGCCATACCAGTGCCACGCCGCCGACGGCCGCGATTCTCCAGTACAACACGTCGTCCGACGATACGGCGACGGGACCCGGCTCGATCATCAATCAGGGTTCCGGTGAGCTGATAAACACGGCCGACGGGAGCGAGGACCTGCACTTGATCCCTGGTGCGGACGCCGTGGATGCCGGCACGGATCTCTCCGGTTTCTTCAATGACGACATCGACGGAGAACTCCGAGTCGGGGCTTGGGATATGGGGGCCGACGAGGGTCTCTCCGCGGCGGGCGTGAATCACCGCTCGATCGGAACCTTCACCGGAAATCTACACCCAATCGGCATGGCTTCGGTTCCGCTGGGCTCGACCACTGTGACCTTCACCGCTCCGTTGCCCCCGCAGACCGCCGTGGGCGCGGTGGGAACGGGCGACGTGCTGGTCATCGGGAGCGAAACGCTCTACATCAAGACCTTCGACTCCGCTACCCAGGTCACGCTCCAGAGCCCGGCCACCGTGGATCACAGCGTGCCCACTTCGAGCTTTTCGATCAGCCGAGCCTTCAACAGCCTACAGAGCTGGGAGAACGCACGGAATGGAGACCTCGTCTCCGAGAACCGCATGGAAATCGGTGTGGCCTACAAGGACGGTGCCTTTACGGAGACGCTTACCATCGACGGGGGGACGACCGATGCCTCCCATTTCATGGTGCTGACGGTGGCGTGGGGCCAGCGGCATAACGGGACAGCAAGTACCGGCGTCGTTCTCGATGGTCAGGCCGCCGACCGAATGGGAATCGCGGTCATGGACGACTATTCCTTGATCGAATGGTTCGACCTCAGAAACCACCGCGGGCCCAGCGGATTCCCGAGCATGAGGGTGGATGGCGCCACCAACGCCCTGATCCAGAACGTCCTGGTGCACGATTTCTTCGACGCTTCGAGCAACGTCGAAGGCATCGGTATGCAATCCGGAAGAGTCAATGGGTTGACGGTGCGAAACAGCATCATCTACAACGGAGATTTCGCCGGCATTGAAGGCGACGACGCAGACGACACGTTGATCATCGAGAATTGCACGATTTACGGCATGGACGGGAGTGGTATCGACGAGAAATCGGGAACTCCGATCACCGTGACCAACACCCTCTCGATGGGAAACCTTTTTGGTTTGGACTTCAACGTGCCATCCGGCACGCAGTCTCACAACATGTCGGAAGACGGCACGGCGTCCTGCGGTACTTGCTTGCCTAGCCAGGACCCCAACATCCAGTTCGTAAGTATCCCGGGTTCCGATTTCCACCTGGCGCCAACCGCGACCGCCCTCGCCGCCGCCAGCGACTTGTCGGGCTCGTTTTGGAGCGACATCGACGGCGCCTTACGCGCCTCACCCTGGGACATCGGCGCCGACGAGCTCGAGGCCGCGACGGCGGTCGAGCTGGTCTCCTTCGAGGCTAGAGCGGGAGACGCGGCGGTGGAGCTCACCTGGGAGACCGGCTCCGAAGTCGATAACGTCGGTTTCTATCTCTACCGCGGCCTGTCGGCAGACGGTCCTTTCGAGCTCGTCAACGAGTCGGTGATTCCCGGGCTTGGCTCTTCTCC
>JBOGJF010000311.1:0-5150 GCA_050747785.1 Vicinamibacteria bacterium | reverse complement strand
GAGCTCTTCCGGTTCAAGCTCGCCCGAAGCGGCACGGTAACGGTGAATAACATAGAAGTTCACTTCTCGACGGCGGTAGGGATCGTCGATAGTGATGTCACGGGTGGCGAGCTTTGGCGAGACGTGAACAATAACGGGCTCATCGACGGCGCCGATGTTCCGCTTCAGGTGGGTGTCAATGGGTCGGGCGGTATCCTCGCCTTCAGCGGCATTTTCGAAGACCCGGGATTTGGCGGAAGGCAGTACGTGATCCGGGCCACGGTCGCCAACCTCCTTGCCGGTGATTCGACCACGTTCTCACTCGATCTCTCCGACATCGATCAGTTTGAAACGGGCATCACCGAGTCGGGCGCCGTGTCCGGTGTGGTCCACGCGCAGGACACCTGGTCCAGCGGCAACGTTTTCTATTCCGTGGGCACGGAGACCGCCAATCTCATGATCGGCTCGCCGCTGATCACCATCCTCGGCGGGGACGCAACTCTGGATATCGCGCAGACCGGAAACATCGGCGTCGGAGACGAGATCGTCTATGGGGCGGGCGCTAAAGCCTATATCAAGTCCGTCATCAGCCCGAGTCAGTTCGAAGTGCATGATCCGAGGGGGGGTGCACCGCCGAACGCGACCAATCTTACCGTCATCGCCATCCGCAGGGCCTTCAATGATCTCCTCACCGCAATCTTCAACTCGGGCAACGCCAACCATATCGCCGATTTCAATCTCACTCCCAGTGGAGCCGGTGTCAACCTCACCTGGGTCTGCTATAACGACAACAACGTTCCCATCGACATCGGCGCCTCTAACAACCCCATCGACGGCTACCTGACAGACCCGGGGCATCGCATCACGCTGACCGCCGCAGCCGGACCGCAAGTCGTGAGCGGTGTAAGCCAACGTCACACCGGCATCGCGGGGACCGGCGCTCGCCTCCGCGCCACCGGCAGCGACGGACCTATGCTGATCGTGAACGATGACTACGTGACCGTGGAGTGGCTCGAGCTCGACGGCAATCGAGACAGCAGCGTCGATCGGCGTTATGGCGTACGTATCGAGGGCTCGGTAACCGGCATCACAGTTAGGAATCTGATCGTCCACGATCTCCAAAGCGGGGGCGGTGCTAGCGGCATCGCTCTTTGGCAATCCGACAAAGTCCGCATCTACAACAACTTCATCTACGACATCGTCTCCAGCAGTCCCGTGGCTGCACAAGACGCGGCGAACGGCATCGTGGAGGAAACGGGCTCGGCGACCGACATCGCCATCTATAACAATACGGTCTTCAAGGTACGGCACTCGCAACTGACGTCCTCTGCGAACGCTTATGGCATTGCGGTCAAGGATCTGAGCGATCGGTTCATCGAGAACAACATCGTACTCGACGTCCAGGTGGCGGGAGGAGGGAACGCACGAGCCTACTGCGTCTTTACCGGAACCTTCAATGGTACCGAGCTCTGCCATACCAACACCCCGCCACCCGCGGCCGCGACCCTCCAATACAACATGTCCTCGGACGACACGGCGGTCGGACCCGGCTCTATCATCAACGAAAGTTCAGGAGAGCTGATAAACACCGCCGACGGGACCGAGGACTTGCACCTGGTGCCCGGTGCGGACGCCTCGGACGTCGGAACCTCGCTCTACGGCGAATTCAGCAACGATATTGATGGCGAACCTCGGTTCGCTCCCTGGGATATGGGCGCCGACGAGGGGAGAAGCAGCGATTTCGCCTGTGCCCGCACGATAACCATCGATCACACCAAGGTCGGCCTGGACGACAACCCGGGGGCGCTCACCGATTTCCCCGTTCTGCTCGACATCACGGACGTCGATCTACGTACCGTCCCAAATGGCGGCAATGTGCAGAGCGCCAACGGTTACGACATCGTGTTCCTCTCCTCAGATGGCATCACTCGGCTCGATCACGAGATCGAGCAGTACGATCCTGTCGGCGGAAGACTGATCGCCTGGGTACGAGTTCCGACGGTACGGAAAGACGTCGACACCGTCGTCCACATGCTTCTGGGCAGTGCCTGCGTCACGTCCTCTCAGGAGAACACGCCCGGTGTCTGGAACACCAACTTCAAAGGCGTTTGGCACGTCGACGATGATTTCCTGGACAGCACCACCTACAACAACGACGGAACGAATTTAGGATCGACCGACGCTCCTGGACAAATCTCGAACGGACAGGTTTTCGACGGCATCAACGACTCCATCGATCTAAACAACGCCGGAAACTCTCTGAATGTAGGCCAGGATTTCACGATATCCGCGTGGGTCAAGAGGAGCAGCTTCGGTGTGGCGCACACGATCCTCACCAAGCGTACCGGTCTGTATTACTCCTGGAGCCTGGCCTTGAATCCACTGGACCAGATCGAGCTTTATGCGGGCGACTCCATACCGCTTTTCGACAACGTCAAGGCCTTCACGGTCGTCGACTCCAATTGGCACCATATCGTCGGTCGCTCGAACGGGTCCGAGCTGAAGCTATTCCTCGATGGAGTCAAACATATCAACACCGGAGCCGTGACTCTCAGCTACGACTACGACACCACCAGTCTCGTTGCGGGCGTCAAACAATGGTTTGGCTCACCGGTCGACTACCTCCACGGAAGCCTCGACGAGATTCGCGTCTCGAATGTCGCTCTCTCCGATGATTGGATCGCTACTGAGTACAACAATCAGGCAAACCCTGGAACGTTCGCTTCTCTCGGAACTTCGGTCGCGCTCACCCTCTCGGATCACGATGCCGGTCAGGTCGGCGACCACTTCGTCGGCCTAACTCCCGTCACCGATACGCTTTTCGCCTTCAACCTCCAGGGCTCGGCAGCCGCCACGGTGGACTCGTTGCGTGTCCAGTTCACGACCGCGAACGGTGTTGTGAGCGCAGACGTCTCGAATGGGGAGCTGTGGCGGGATAATAATAACGACGGTTTGATCAATGGCGGTGATGCGCCCATCGAGGTGGGCGTAGCTCCTTCAGGGGACACTCTGCTCTTCACGTCGAACTTTCCGCTCGTGGTCGGCGGAGCCAACTATCTCGTGAGAGCCACCGTCGGGAATCTCGTCCTCAACGACACGACCACGTTCTCACTAGCGGTCGAGGACGTCGAGACGGTGGAGGTCAGTATCTGTTATTCGGGCTCGACGACCGGTGCGGTCCACTTTCAAGATGCCGCGCCCACACTGACGCTTGCCAACCACGACTCGGGGCAGATTCCCGATCAGTTCTTGACCTCCTCTACGGTATTCTCGGAGCTCTTCGCCTTCAAGCTCACCTCGAGCGGGGCCGGCACCGTGAGCGCTATACGAGTGCGTTTCACGACTGGGGGCGGCGTCTTGAACGGTGATGTCTCGAGTGGTCAGCTCTACCGGGACAACAACGACGACGGCGTCATCGACGGTGGCGACTTCCTGATCCAGGGAGGGGTTACTCCGGTGGGAGGGGTGCTCTCTTTCACCGGCCTCGGCGAGACCCCGGTCGGCACCATCCAATATCTGGTGAGAGCCAACGTCTTGAATCTCGTAGCCGGCGACACGACGACATTCTCCCTCGCTCTCTCCGACATCGATGAGCTCGAAGCGGGCGTCGTCGAGTTGGGCGGCACGTCCGATGCCGTCCACACGCAGGACAGCGCCTTGGGAGGCGACGTCTACTACTCGGTGGGAACCGACGCCTCGGATCTGAAGACCGGCACGCCGACTATCGACATCATCAACGGCACGGCCTTCTTGAGCGTTCCTCAGACCGGAAACATCGGTGTGGGGGACGAGATCGACTACGGCGGGGGTATCAAGGCCCATATCAAGGACGTCGTCAGCCCGAGCCAGTTCGTCGTGCACCGGCCAGACGGAAGCGCACCCGGCAACGTCAGCGCCCTCCCCGTGAATAGCATCCGTCGAGCCTTCAACAACCTGGCCGTCGCCATCTCCAATTCCGGCGATACGGCCCATCTCAATGACCCTCTCTGGCCTGGGGGCACGAGCCTCGTGTTGGCGGATGTCAATCTCACCTGGGTCTGCTACAACGACACCAACCCCTTGACCGTGGGCGCGTCCCAGACGATCACCATCAATAACTACACCACCGACGCAAACCACACGCTGACCCTGACCGCGGCTCGCGCGTCTCAAGTCGTCAGCGGGAATAGCCAACGTCACACCGGAGTCGCTGGGAGTGGAGCCCGTCTAGTTGCCACTGGCAATGGTGGGCCGATGTTGAGAGTCGCCGTAGGGTACGTCACCGTGGAGTGGCTCGAGCTCGACGGCGATCGACCCAGCTTCTTGCGGACCCAAGGCGTGCGCGTGGAGTCATCGACCAACAACATCGTGATCCGAGACCTCATCGTCCATGACATCGAAGATGCCGGGGGCGCGAGCGGTATCCGCATCCAACAGGTCGATCCGATCTACGTTTACAACAACATCGTGTACGACATTGTTTCGTTCGGGAATACTGCTTATGGGATCGCCGACGGGAATGCCGGCAGCCCAGCGGGCGTGTTTGTCTACAACAATACCGTCTTCAACGTGCGGCAGACGGACACGGGCTCGACGGCGAATGCTTACGGCATCGCTTTGGTGGATCTCGACGACCGAGAGGTGGAGAACAACATCGTCATCGGGGCGGCGACGGTTGGTACCGGGAGTGCGCAGGACTACTGCCTGTACTCGGGAGTTCTAGGCACGAGCGAGACCTGTCACACCAGCGGCACGCCGCCCGTGACGGCTTCCTTCCATCACAACATGTCTTCCGACGACACGGCCGTGGACAACCCTCCGGGGTCCACTTCCATCACGCTCGAGAACAGCGGAGAGTTCGTGAGTGCGATTGACAATTCCGAGGACATGCACCTGGTGCCAACTGCGAACGCAGTCGATGCCGGCATGAACCTCTCCATCTTTTTCACCGGGGACATCGACGGAGGTCTACGCGCGGATCCGTGGGACATGGGTGCCGATGACCTACAAGCCGCGACGGCGGTCGAGCTGGTGTCCTTCGAGGCTAGAGCGGGAGACGCGGCGATGGAGCTCACCTGGGAGACCGGCTCCGAAGTCGATAACGTCGGTTTCTATCTCTACCGCGGCCTGTCGGCAGACGGTCCTTTCGAGCTCGTCAACGAGTCGGTGATTCCCGGGCTTGGCTCTTCTCC